>JBFGLK010000390.1:0-4195 GCA_041576195.1 Promineifilaceae bacterium (SeqCode) | reverse complement strand
GTCACCGATCCGGTGGGGCCTCTGTTCCGGCAGGCCGCGGTCGTGCAGACCGCCTCAGACGCTCAGCCGCAGGTCTCCTTCCGCCAGTTTGGTGACGGCCGGGTGATGATCCATGGTGGCGACAGCGCCACGGAGCGGGCTGCGGCCGGCCAGAGCGACGCCGAGGTGCAGCAGCTATTTGCCGCCGCCGCGAACATTGTGCCCGCTCTGGCCGACACGCGCATCGGGGCAGTCCGCCGTGGGCGTCGCCCCATTCCGCAAGATGGCAAGCCGATCCTGGGCTTCACTCGCGCGGTGCCAAACCTGTATGTGGCTGCGATGCACAGTGGGGTGACGCTGGCGCCCCTGGTGAGCGAGATGGCCGCCCACGAGATCCTGGACGACGTGGAGATCGAGCTGTTGACGCCTTATCGGTTGCGGCGTTTCGCCCAGGCCCTGGCCTGACCGGCGCCGCCGACCTCGTGGGCCTGCTTATGCCGGCACACAGGCGTCGTACAGGTGGCAGGCTACCCAGTGCCCGGCACGCGCCTCGGCGAAGCGCGGCTCAACCTTATGGCAGTCGATCCCCTTCTCCTCCATTACCCTGGATGCCGCCGGGCAACGTGTGCAGAAGTTGCAGCCCAGGGGTGGCCGTGAAGGGTTGGGCACGTCGCCCTCCAGGATGACACGCCGCCGCTCGCGCTCCACCTCCGCCTTCGGATCGGGTATGGGCACGGCGGACAGCAGGGCCTCTGTGTAGGGGTGTAGCGGAGTCCGGTAGAGACTACGGCGGTCGGTGAGCTCCACGATCTTTCCCAGATACATCACGGCCACACGATCGCTGATATGGCGGACGACGGCGAGATCATGGGCGATGAACAGATAGGTCAGGCCGAACTCTTCCTGTAGCCTTATCAGGAGGTTGATCACCTGGGCCTGGATCGAGACATCCAGGGCTGAGATCGGCTCATCGCAGATGATGAAGCTGGGCTCCGCGGCCAGGGCCCGGGCGATGCCGACCCGCTGCCGCTGCCCTCCGGAGAACTCGTGAGGAAAGCGGTTGATGAAGTTCGGATTGAGGCCCACGATCTCGAACAACTCTTTGACCCGATCTTCCCGGGCCTTGCCCGTCCGCAGATTGTGCACAGTCAAGGGTTCGCTGACGATATTGCCCACCGTCTTGCGCGGGTTGAGAGACGCGTACGGATCCTGAAAGATCATCTGCATGCGACGGCGCACGGATCGTAGCTGTTCGCCCCGCAGCGTGGTCAGCTCGACGCCGTCGAACTTCACGGATCCTGCCGTGGGACGGTACACCTGCAGGATCGCCCTGCCCGTCGTGCTCTTACCACAACCGCTTTCCCCGACCAGGCCAAGCGTTTCCCCCCGCCGGACGTCCAGAGAGATGTCGTCGACAGCCCGCACGTCCCCGACATGTCGGCGGATCACGATTCCCGCGGTGATGGGGAAGTACATCTTCAGATTGGAGACTGTGAGCAGTGTTTCCCTCACACGGTCTGGCTGCGCTTGTGTTGCCATTTGACGCTCTCCTGTGATCTGGCGGTGGGGCTATGCTCCCGAGGGTGCCTGGTCCGGCCGCGCATTCGTTGTTACTGCCGTGGTGACGTCTACAAAGCAGGCTTTCATGTGCCCGGGACCCACGGGCTCGAGCGGCGGCGGAACCTCGCGGCACTCGTCCAGGCGATACGCGCAGCGCGCGTAGAAAGGACAGCCCTTTGGATAGTGGATCAGGTCGGGCGGAAGGCCTTCGATGGACGCCAGGTGGATCTTTCGCTGGCTATCCAAACGCGGCAGGGAGCCGAGCAGACCGAGCGTGTACGGATGGCGGGGATTCTCGTACAGATCGACGACCGGGGCCGACTCGACAATGCGACCGGCGTACATGACCAGCACCCGGTCGGCGAGGCCGGCCACGACGCCCAGGTCGTGCGTAATCCAGATGACGGCCATGCCCAGATCGGCGCGCAGCTTCTTGATCAGGCGCACGATCTGGGCCTGAATCGTGACATCCAGCGCCGTCGTCGGCTCGTCCGCGATAAGCAGTTGCGGGTTACAGGAGAGCCCTAAGGCGATCATGACGCGCTGGCGCATGCCGCCCGAGAACTGATGCGGATAGTTGTCCAGCCGGTCGGCTGCCGAGGGAATGCCGACCATTTCCAGCAATTCGACGGCCCGACGCCGGGCCTGGGTCAGGCTCATCCCCAGGTGAACCTCCAGAGCCTCGGTGATCTGGCGGCCAATGGTCAGCACCGGGTTGAGCGACGTCATCGGATCCTGAAAGATCATGGAGATCTGGTTGCCGCGAATCGATCGGAGCTGCGCGCGATTGAGTTGCAGGAGATCCTGATCCTCGAAGAAAACCTGCCCGCTGACGATCTCTCCCGGCGGCGACGGAATGAGGCCCATGATGGACAGCACGCCGACGCTCTTGCCGGAACCGCTTTCGCCGACGATCCCCAACGTTTCACCCTCCTCGATCGCGTAACTGATGCCGTTGACGGCATGTACCACGCCATCCTGGGTGGCGAAACGGACCCCGAGATCCTTCACTTCGAGTACCGTGCTCATTGAACGCCCCTTGCCGTCAACGTCCGTGCCAGACGGCGGTGCTCATGACAACCCTAAACGCTGCCTTCTTCAACAAATCGCTTTAGCTCGGACATGGATAGATCGCCCAGGCCGATGCCGGCCAGGGTCTGACCGGTGGCGCGGAAATCCTGCTCCAGCAAGCTGTTGGCCAGGTTGATCAGACTGGTGCAGATCGGCATGTCCACTCCGGCCAGCCGGCCCATGTCTTCCAACGGGACCAGGCCGTAGGGGACGTCTTCCGTCAGATAACGGCTATCGAGTTCGCTTTCCGCCTTGATCGACGCGTAGACGGGATTGCGCTCCTTGTCGGGGAAGGTCGACCCTTGATACCCTTGATGCCCGTACCAGGTCCGGGCCATCTGACGATGGGCCATCAGATTCAATCCCAGCGCCCTGCCCAACGCCATTCGCTCTGCGTCGAGCGCTTCCATCACGCGGACGACCGCCGGGCTCATGCCCTGGACATAGAACAGGAAGCCGCCCTTCGTTTGCTCGATCCAGCCGGCGTTCAGGATGGTAACCGGCGGGTGGCCGATCGCGTTGGGGTTACTCAGCCAGGTCACCAGGATGTTTGGCGCCTGTTCCAGGGTGGGGATGATCTTGAGGAGGGTGGGCATGACGGCCGCGGTCTCGCGAGCCGGGAAGACCGCCACTTCTAGGCCGTGCTTGTAACCAAAGATGCGCACAATGTCGGACTCGTGCTTGCGACAGGCATAGATCATGGACTGGGCTTCACAGAGGATCGGCAGCGCGGTACAGCCATGCTCACGCAGGGCAGCGGCGAAGGTCACGGCGCCGCCGAAGTTGGCGGGACTGAGCACGACGATCTGCCTGGGTGTGACGTGAGGGGCAATCTCTCGGGCGAAGGCGGCCTGGGCAAACGCCGGCACGACCAGGAAGAGCACATCCGCACCCGCCAGGGCGGCCGCGGGATCGGTGGTAATGAGGTGAACCCGGGCGAAGCCTGCCGGCAGGCCGGTAGAAGGATCGGGTTGGGCCTCAATGCCGCCTCGCTTCCGAATCGCGTCAATCGTGTGCGCCATCTCCGGCAATTCAAGTAGCCGGACCTCAAAACCCTTGAGGCTGAGATCGGCCGCGTGGGCGAATCCGGCGTGCCCTCCGCCTAGCACGGCCACCTTCACATCGTGGTTCATCGGTTGCTCCTTTGTGACGACTCCCGGTCGCGGTTCTCGGGCCACAAGATGGGAGTCCAGTGAAGCCGGTCGTCGGCCAGCGGGGCGAACGGCACCGGCACGATGGGTTTTTGCTTCATTCGCGGTTCAAGACGAAGCGCTCGACGGTTCGCTCCGCGAGCGCGGCCTCGTCAAGGGTAACGCCCAGCCCGTGACAGTCAGCCGGCACAAGAATATCGCGGCCGTCATAGTGAAAGCTGCCGGGCTCCAGGATGTCTTGCTTGAGCCGCAGGTTGGACATCAGCGCATGCCCATGGTCGATCAGGTTGGGCACACTGGCGGCCAGGTGCAGGCTGGCGGCCACACTGATGCCCATCTCAATCATGGAATTGACGAAACAGGTGAGGCCGGCCGCTTCGATGATGGCCGCGACCTGCCGCGTGCGAAAGAGGCCGCCGCACTTGCCCGTCTTC
>JBFGLK010000389.1:0-4197 GCA_041576195.1 Promineifilaceae bacterium (SeqCode) | reverse complement strand
TGACCGGAACGGCGGCCGAGGCGCGTCCGCTGCCGGCGGGCGAGCAGGGCACGCCCGCGGTGACCCCCGCCCCGATCCCGGTGCGCGGCCGCCTGTGGCGCATTGCCGGGCAGGCGCTCCTCCGCTTTCCGTGGACCGGGCTGGGCCTGGACAACTTCCGCCTCACCTATGGCCGGTTCCTGCCGGCCGATGCCTGGGACCGGACGATTCATACGAACAACTGGTTTGTGGAGACGGTGGTCTCGCTCGGGCTGATCGGCGGCCTGCCATTCCTGGTCTGGCTGGCCTGGGTGCCGCTGGACGCCGCCCGCGTGCTCCGCCGCCGGTCGGAACGGGTCCTGGGCGTGGGCGTGGCCGGTAGCCTCCTCGCCTTTCTCATTCACGGCGCCCTGGACTACTTCCTCATGTTCAATAGCACGGCTCTGCTCTTCTGGCTGCTGATCGGGCTTTGGCTCAGCCTGCGTCGTACACCGGCGCCATCGGAGGCGCATGCGCATCGGTCTTGACGGCACGCCCCTGCTCGGGCATCGTTCGGGGGTCGGCTATTACACCGGCCGGCTGCTAGCCGCCTTAATGGCCATCGAGCCGGCGTGGGCTTACTGTCTCTTCAGCAACCGGGACCTGGAGCCCCTGGAGCCCTCACTTGCCGGCGCGCAGCGGCTGGTCCGCGCCTTTCCCCGCAGCCGCTGGCTCTGGATGCAGCTGTTGCTTCCGGGCCTGATCCGCCGCAGCCGGGCCGACCTGTGCCATTTCACGAACAGCCTGGCGCCCCTCCTGTCCACCAGGCCGTTCGTGCTGACCATCCACGACGCTTCCCTGTATGCCTGCAGCCAATATCACCCGCCCAGCCGGCTGCTGGCTAACCGCTCGCTGCTGCCGCTGCTGGCGCGGCGCGCCGCCGCCATCATCACGGTGTCTCAGCAGTCCTCACGCGAGCTACAGCGCTACCTGGGCATTCCCCAGTCGAAGATCCACGTCATCTATGAAGCGGCGTCCGCTCGCTTCCGCCCGATCGTGGACGCGAACACGCTGGCCTCGGTCCAGGAGCGCTACGGGTTGCGGCCCCCGTATCTTCTCTATGTGGGCACGCTCGAGCCGCGAAAGAACCTGGCACGCCTGGTGCGCGCCTTTGCCCGGCTACGGCAGCAGGGGTTGCCACACCAGCTTGTGCTTGTCGGAGCCAGGGGTTGGCAGATGGAGACCTTCTGGCCGTTGCTCGAGACGCCGGCCGTGCGCGACGCGGTACGCCTGCCCGGCTATGTGCCGCTCGCAGACCTGCCGGCCATCTATAGCGGGGCGACGCTCTTCGTCTTTCCCTCGCTCTATGAGGGCTTCGGCCTGCCATTGGTGGAGGCCATGGCCTGCGGCACCCCAGTGCTGACCAGCGATCGGCCGGCCATCCACGAGGTGACCGGCGCGGCGGCCGTGCACGTCGATCCGGAAGACGAAACCGTGCTGGGCGACGTGCTGGCGGCGCTGGTGAGCGACGGCGGCCGGCGCCAGGAGCTGAGCCAGCGCGGCCTGGCCCAGGCGCGGCGCTTCTCCTGGGAACGCGCCGCCCGGGAGACCGCCGCCGTCTATCGCCAGGTCCTCGAACTGACCGCCTGAATCCGTCGACTCAGGGTGTACCAAAGACCCCCCTTTTTGCTTTGCCACGGCCATTTTTCTGTGCTACTATCGCGATAAGCCTGCCGTGGTCGTGATGGATTGCAGTCGTTGAACCAACGCATCAAACTGGGGAATCGGCATACGGCGGGGATATGTAGTAGCTAAGGCAAGGCAGACTCCTCTCGAAAAGATTCCCACCTGCCCCGGGCAGGTTCAAACCAAACGGTCCACACGACACGGCGGGTTTCGCAAGACAGGTAGCGCCTTTCGCCGTGCGTCACGGAGCCCGACCCGGGCGCCGGGACTAGAGGTGAAAAGCCTTGCAGAATGGTGATAAAGCCTCTGATATCGCATCAGGGGCTTTTGTGTGTCGCGGCCGGCGACGCGGTCGGCGCGGTTTTGGGACAGAAGAGCGATGCATCGCGAGCGTATCGCGGACGACATCTACGTATTCCGCAGCCAAAAATACGCACAGGTGACCGCCGGCGCGATCATGACGCGCGACGGGGTCATTCTCATCGATACCCTCTTTTACCCGGACGAGACGGAGGCGATGCGCGACTTCCTCGAAGGGCGGTTGGGGCAGACGGTGCGCTATTTGATCAACACGCACTATCATGCCGATCACACGATGGGCACCTACTTGTTCCCGGGCGCGCAGGTCATCGGCCATGCCCTCTGCCGGCAGTTGCTGGACACCCGCGGCCGCGACGGGCTGGCGCAGACGCAATCACAGAATGCCGAATTTGAGGGCATCCAGATCGTCCTGCCCGACATCGTCTTCGCCGAGGGGGAGATCACCCTGAACGTCGGCGGCAAGACCGTTCAGCTGATGCACATGCCCGGCCACAGTCCAGACCTTATCGGCGTCTACGTCGTCGAGGATGGCGTGCTGTTCGCCTCCGACAACGCCATGCCGGTTCCGACCGTGTTTGACGGCGACTACGATGCTCTGATCGATTCCATGCGGCGGAT
This sequence comes from Promineifilaceae bacterium (SeqCode), assembly GCA_041576195.1. Lineage (GTDB taxonomy): Bacteria > Chloroflexota > Anaerolineae > Promineifilales > Promineifilaceae > JAGVTM01. Next base: position 1,614 of record JBFGLK010000389.1, on the reverse strand, counting down.
TCTGGCCCTCAAGCCGGACGCCGTGGTCCAGGGGCATGGGGAAGTCGTGCTCCGCGGGGAGATCCAGGCGGTCATCGACTCCGATATGGACTACCTGGCCGCCATCAAGAATCAGGTGCATGCGTTGGTGGCTGCCGGCAGGCCGATCTCCGCATTGGAGACGATCACCATCGAGAGCTGCGGCAAATCCCGCATCCCGCTCAACGGCCTAGTCACCGACCTGCACTACGCCAACCTCTTGCGCCTGTACAACGACTGGTCCGAGAACGGCCTGGCGCCAGAATAACGCATGGGCACGGACACCCTGCACCGGCGCGCGCAACCATGGACCCCGCTGGGAGCCCCCGAGCGCGCCTTTCTCCTGGCCTGCCTGCGGCCGGATGTGGCACTGCCGGCAGCGATGCCTGAATTGGACTGGAACCGGCTCGTGGCGCGCGCCGTCGGCGACGGTCTGGGCCCCTTGCTCTTCAGACGCTTGCAGCCGGTGGCCATCCCACGGCCGGCCCTGGAGCGGCTGCGCCACAGCTACTACCAGAACCTGTCGGTCAACCACCTGCGCCTGACGGAGCTGCGCCGTCTCGGCCAGCTGCTCGGGGCGCACGACATTCGCCTGCTCGTCCTCAAGGGCGCCGCGCTCAGCCAGACGGTCTACCGCGACCCGGCACTGCGCTTCATGGGCGACCTCGATGTGGCGGTACCCCCGCGCCGGGCGGAGGACGCCCTGCGGCTGCTGCAAGCGGACGGCTATGCCGTGTCTGCAGAGCAGGCGCGGCCGGACGAGGCGGCGATCACGCAGGCGTTCGGCTGGCACGTGCGGCTGCGTCGCACGGTGGGTGGACAGTCAATCGAGCTGGAGCTTCATTGGCCGCGCCGCCTGTCCGTGCTCGTCGGCCAGGTCGCCCGCCTCGATCTTGCCGCTCTCTGGCGAACGGCGCTGCCCCTGGACGAGGCGGCCAACCTCTGGCAGCCGTCGCGCGCGGCCATGCTGGTGCACGTCTGTTTGCACACCGGCCTGCAACACCGCTTTGCCGACCTGGGCCTGCGTCACTATCTGGACGTCGATCGGCTGGTGCGCGCGGCCGCCGGCGAGCCAGGCTTCTGGCCCGTCTTCGTAGCCCAGGCCCGCGCAGCGCGGGCGAGGGCAGTGTGTCACTTCTGTCTGCATCTGGCCGAGGCGTTGCTGGGCACGCCGGTGCCGGCAGACCCGCTGGCGGCGCTGGCGCCCGCCCCCTGGCAGCAGCGACTGTTCGCCCGCCACTTCACGCCGGCCGATGCCGTCAACCGCACACGCGCCTTCTACGGCCGCGGCCGCCTTGGCTGGCGCCTGGTCACGACCGATCGCCCGGCAGATCTGCTGCGCGGGCCGCTACGCGCGCTCTTTCCCAGCCGCGCCTTTCTGGCCGACTACTACGGCACGGACGACGGCCGCCGACTGTGGGGTTACGCGCTTCTGCACCCCTTGCGAGCCCTGGTCCACGCCACCACGCGCCGCGCCCGCCAGCAGCTGGCGCTCCGGCTGCAACCCAAACGGAACCCCTGAAGCATGCCCCCTCATCTTCTGCCGCTCACCCGCCGCTGGATGTTGATCGCCCCGCTCTGGCTGGCCGTGCTGCT
>JBFGLK010000388.1:0-4199 GCA_041576195.1 Promineifilaceae bacterium (SeqCode) | reverse complement strand
CCTGGGCGGCAAGACGAACTTCAATCTGGAGCTACCCGATCTGGATACGCACTGGGTTATCCGCGGCGTGGAGATCGTGGATAAGTTCCGCAATGAGCTTGAATATCTGGACTTCGCCCGCCACATGGATGCCGTCGAGCGAGTTGAACGGGAGGACGACCTATTCGTCGTCCACACCCGCGAAGGCGCCGAGCTGCGCGCTCGCTCCCTGATCCTGGCGACCGGTGCCCGACAGAAATGGCTGGACGTGCCCGGTGAGCGGCAGTTTCTGTCCAAGGGGCTCTGCTACTCCGCCTTGAGTTACGCGCCCCTGTTCATCGACAAGCGGACGGCCGTCATCGGCAACGGCGATCTGGCTCTGCGCTCCGCCGCCGAGCTGTCCCTGGTGGCCGAAGAGGTCCACGTGATCGGCCCCGCTGGCGCGATCCTGGACACCCCGTTGGGCCAGAAAGTGCGCGCCTCGTCCAACGTAACCATCCTGGAGAACTACCGGGTCACCGAGGTGCTCGGCAACGGTTTCTGTAACGCCCTGCGCGTGCAGAGCCCCGCCGGCGAGGTCTCCGAGATCACGACCGACGGCGCCTTCGTCGAGCAGGCGCTCACCGGCAACACGGAAATGGTCGCCGACCTGGTGGAACTGGACGAGAACCGTTGCGTCATCGTGGACTGCTATTGCCACACCAACGTCCCCGGCCTCTTCGCCGCCGGCGACGTGACCAGCATCTACGGCGAGCAAGTGCTCGTGGCCGTCGGCGAAGGGGTCAAGGCGGCCCTCAGCGCCTTTGACTACCTGTTGCGCTAACCATCCGACCCTGTAGGGGCGCGGTAGATCGCGTCCCTACACAACCACGAACCATCGATGTTTAACACCCGCGCAACCCAGGCCAAACCCGCCGCCGCCCTCGTCGTTGGGGGCGGCATCGGCGGAATGCGCGCCGCCCTGGATCTGGCGGACGCCGGCCTGACCGTCTACCTGATCGAGCAGACACCCTGCCTGGGCGGACGGGTGGCGCAGCTCGGCTACATGTTCCCGCAGCACGACTGCGTGCTCTGCCGCGGCACGCCTGACCACGGCTACGGCTGCACCCGGCCGTCCATCTCGCCCGCCTATAGCCAGCACAACCAGCACCCGAACCTGGTCATCTTGACCCAGACGCGCGTGGTCGACGTGGCCGGCCAGGCGGGCGACTTCACGGTCTCGCTGCGGCAGGAACCGCGCTACGTCGACATGGCCCGCTGCGTCAGCTGCAATCGCTGCGCTGAGGTTTGCCCGGTGGAGCTGCCCGACGACTACCAACAAGGCATGACGCGCCGCCGGGCCGCCTACAAGGTGGCCGCCCGCGCCGCGCCCGACGCCTACGTCATCGACCGCGGCCCCTACTGTGACGACTGCCGCCGCTGCGCCGCCGCCTGCCCCACGGACGCCATCGACCTGGACGAGCCACCCCGCCTCCACACGGTCCATGTGGGCGCCATCATCCTGGCGCTGGGCTTCAAGCGCTATGACGCCAGCCGGCTCCAGGAGTATGGCTTCGGCCGCTTCGCCAACGTGCTCGACGCCATGCAATACGAGCGCCTGGCCAGCCGCTCCGGCCCGACCGAAGGGGTGATCACCCGGCCATCCGACGGCGAGCGCCCGCGCTCCATCGCCTGGCTGCAGTGCATCGGCTCCCGCGACCAGGCCACCCCCTACTGCTCGTCCATCTGCTGCATGTATGGCACCAAGGAGGCCATCCTGGCCCGGCAGCGGCTGGGGGGGGACGTGGCCTGCTCCATCTTCATGATGGAAGAGCGGGCGTTCAACAAGCAATACAACGCCTACCTGGCCGGCGCGCGCCGGGAGCACCAGATCCAGTACCATCGGTGCCGCGTCTCCGCCATCGAAGAGGACGCCCGCACGGGCGACCTCCTCCTGCACTTCGCCGATCCGGACGGGCATCCCCGGCGGGAGCGGTTTGAGATGGTGGTGCTGGCCACCGGCCTGCAGCCGCCCGACTCGGCGCGGCAGTTCACCGAGATGCTCGACTTGCGGCTGAACGAATACGGTTTCTGCGAGACGCACAAGTTTACGCCGTTGCAGACGACCCATTCGGGCGTTTTCGTCTGCGGTGCCTTCTCGTCGCCAAAGGAGATCTCCGAGACCATCCTCGACGCCAGCGGCGCCGCGGCCGAGGTGATGCGCCTGCTCAACGACCGGCTCAACGCCTATCCCTATACCCGCGAGCACGCCTTTCTGGCCCGGAACCAGTTGCCGCCGGAGCGGGACGTCTCCGGCGAGCCGCCGCGCGTCGGCGTCTTTGCCTGCACCTGTGCCGGCACCCTTCACCCCCTGCTCGATACCCCCGCCCTGCTCGAGGCCGCCCGCGCCTGGCCCGGCGTCGCCCTGGCCGAGCAGCTCGACCTGGCCTGCCTGCCCGAAGGGCTCGCCCATCTGCAGGGCCGCATTCACCAGGCCGGGCTCAACCGGGTCGTCATCGCCGCCTGCAGCAACCGCACCCACGAGTCGCTCTTCCAGCGCGCCGCCCGCGAGAGCGGGCTCAACCCCTACTTGCTGGAGCTCGTCAACCTGCGCGATCAATGCCTGCGCGTCCACGGCGCCCAGCCGCGCCTGGCCAACCGCAAAGCGGTCGAGCTGATGCGCGTGGCCGTGGGCCGCGTCCGCCACGCCCGCCCGGTGCATAAGGAGGCCTACGCCACCCACCCGGCGGCGCTGGTCATCGGCGGCGGCCTCAGCGGCATGACAGCCGCCCTGGCCGTCGCCGACAGTGGCTACGACGTCCACCTGGTCGAGCGCACCGACGTCCTCGGCGGCCACCTCCAGGAGATGTACTACGTCGCCGAGGGGGATAACCCGCGCCGCCTCGGCCGGGACCTGATCAACCGGGTGCGGGCCCACAAGCGCATCGCCACCTGGGTGCGCACGGAGGTGGTGGCCCACGGCGGCCACGTCGGCCGCTTCTGGGCCGACCTGCGCGCGGTCGGGCCCGACGGCGCCGTGGAGACGACCCGCGTCAGCCACGGGGCGACCATCGTGGCCACCGGAGGCCGCGAGGCGCGCGAGCACCCCTGGCTGACCCTGCCGGGCGTGATCACCCAGGAAGATCTAGAAGAGAAGGTGGTCCACCGCCCGGAGGAGATCGCCGCCCTGCGCGACGTCGTCATGATCCAGTGCGTTCGCTCCCCGGGCATGGCCGACTACTGCTCCCGCGTCTGCTGCACGAACACGATGAAGAACGCTATCCGGCTCAAGCTCTTCAATCCGGCGTGCCACGTCACGGTGCTCTACAAGAACATCGTCACCTACGGCTTTCGGGAGAAGTTCTACACCGAGGCGCGCCGGCTGGGCGTCGTCTTCCTGCGCTACACGGACGACGAGCTGCCCCGGATCACGGCCGTCGGCGACCGGCTGCGGGTGCGCGCCCGCGACCTGACGCTCGACCGCGTCATCGACCTGCCGGCAGACCTGGTGCCCCTGAGCATGGCCATCGCCCCGGCCCCCGGCACCCAGGCCCTGGCCCGCCTCCTGCGCGTCCCCCTCTCGTCGGAAGGCTTCTTCGCCGAGGCCCAGCTCAAGCTGCGGCCTATGGACTTCATGCGCGAAGGCATCTTCCTGGCCGGCATGGCCCACTACCCCAAGTTCATCGAGGAGAGCATCAGCCACGCCCTGGCCGCCGCCGGCCGTGCCCTGACCCTCCTCGCCCAGCCGACCCTGCACCTCGGCGGCGTGGTGGCCCGCGTCGACCCGGCGCGCTGCGTCGGCTGCCTGACCTGCACCCGCGTCTGCCCCTTCGCCATCCCCCAGGTGCTGCCCCAAAACGGGCACCACGGCGTGGGCGGCCTGGGCGACGCCGCCTTCATCGACCCGGCCCAATGCCAGGGCTGCGGCACCTGCACGGGCGAATGCCCGGCCAACGCCATCGAGCTGATCGGCTACACCGACGCCCAGATCATGTTGCGCGACATCGGCGGCCTGGGCCGCTGGCTGCCCCTGGCGGCTATCGGGGTGGCCGACCTGGCGCCGCCCACGGTGACCCTGCCATGAGTGACCCGGTTTTCGAGCCCGAGCTCACCGCCTTCTACTGCATCTACTGCGGCTACATGGCCGCCGACACGGCCGCCGCGCTCGGCGTCTCCTACCCGGCCAACGTCAAGTTCGTTCGCCTGCCCTGCACCGGCAAGAGCGACATCCGCTACATTCT
>JBFGLK010000387.1:0-4202 GCA_041576195.1 Promineifilaceae bacterium (SeqCode) | reverse complement strand
CCGGGCGCCGGCCAGGCCCGCGTCCGGCCGGGCGGCCAGGCCCGCCCGCAGAGCCTCCAGCCAGCCGGGGGCCACGACCGTGTCCGGGTTGAGGAAGGCCAGGGTCTCGGCCGCGGCGGACGCGGCGGCCAGGTTGGCAGCGGCACCAAAGCCGAGGTTGCGCCCGGCCTGCAGGAGGCAGACTTCCGGGTAGTCCATGGCCAGGAAGGCCGGCGGGCCGCTCGGGGACGCGTTGTCGACGACAATGACCTGATAGCGGTCATAGGCCGGATCGGCGCGGAGCGAGGCGAGGCAGGCTCGCAGCGGCTCGTGGCTGTCGTAGTTGACGATGAGGATCGAGGCGGTGGGGGCGCTCATTCCCGACGGGGCTCAGGCGGTTGCGGCAGGTGGTGCAGCAGGAGGCCCCGGACCGAATGGAGGATGATGCCGGTCGTCAGGGACATGTTACCGAGCAAGAAGAGCATGACGCTGATGAGAGCGTAACCGACGGCCAGCTCCTGCGTGCGGCGGTAGATGTCCACAGTCCAGACGCCCAGGCCGAGGCCGAGCAGGGTGAGCACGAGGCCGGGCAACCCGAAGTAGAACAGGGGCCGGTATTGGCCGACGAGCTGCAGGAGGCCGTTGAGCACCAGGAGGCCGTGTTGGATCACCGGGCGCTTGGGCGGGTCCGGGTAGCGAATGGTGACCGGTACCTCGACGAGCTTGAGATCGTGGTCGTGGGCCAGGAACTGCATTTCCGATTCCACGGAGAAGCCGGGGGAGTGGAAGGTGATGGTCTCGAGCGCGCGGCGGGAGAAGGCGCGGAAGCCGCTTTGGGAGTCGGAGACGGCCAGCCCGGAGGCGCGGTTGGTCATGAAGGTAAAGAGCTGGTGGCCGAGGGCGCGGTGTGCCGGCACCGGGGCGCCGGCGCGCAGATAGCGGGAGCCGATGACCAGGTCGGCCTGCCCGGCCAGCACGGGCTGGATGACCGTCTCGATTTCGCCGGCCAGGTGCTGGCCGTCGGCGTCGAGCGTGACGACAACCTCGGGCCGCAGCGCCGCCGCCTGGCGGAACCCCGTATTAAGGGCGACGCCCTTGCCGCGATTGTGTTCGTGGGAGGCGACGATGGCGCCGGCCTGAGCGGCGATGGCGGCAGTGGCGTCGGTGGAGCCGTCGTCCACGACGATGACGGCATCGGCATGGCGGGCCGCGTGCAGGACCATGCTGCCGATGAACCGCTCCTCGTTGTAGGCGGGGATGACGGCCACGATGCGGGCCGGGGGGTTACTCGGCGACGGGCCTGTGGCGGTCCGATCCGCCTCAGGGGGACGCCCGGTTAACATAACATACCTCACCGATCTTCGACCGTGGCGCGGGCGTCGCGGGCGCTGCCGGCACGGCACGGGTGCGGTCATTATGCCACAACTGGTCCCCAAGCCGTAACCGCGTGGTCCTTGAGGGATGGGCTGGACTCATCGGGGGGCTTGCCAGAGCATTGCCGGTTGGCAGATGGGGATCTGGCGACCAGACGACCCGTCGACTCGACCGCCGCTTCGGCGATGGTACCAAAGGGTCAGCGACAGGCGTGGGCTGGCATATTATCCTTATCTCTGAGGAATTGCTGCGTGAGACGTCTGATGGGGCAACTTCAATCAGGCGGTAGCGCAGATGAAACACAATACGTTGAAGCTGGTCCTGCCCGCGCTCTTCGCGGCATTGCTGCTCGGTGTGGGGGACGGCGGGCGCTCAGAGGCCCGATCACAGGCCACCGAGTTTACCTTCTTGCCGGTCACGATGGCCCAATCGCGGGGCGCCCTGCCCTTGTCGATCTTCGGCCTGCAGCTTTATAGCTCCACCGGCCCAGAGTCTTCCTATTTCGGACCGCAAATGCAGACGGCGGCTACCTGGCTGCGCGTGCCACTGTGGTGGTTTAGGATTGAGCCTGATAACACGCAGCCGGCGAATTTCGTCTGGGGACCGGCCGACGCCATTGTCTCCGGTGCCAGTCACGGTTTCGAGGTGATCGCCGTCATCGACGAGTTCCCCGACTGGGCTGCCACGGGCGACCATGGGCCGGTGGACAAAGTCCCGATCAGCGAGTACACCCAGTACCTGACAGCGCTGGCGGAGCGCTATGACGGCGACGGGTACCAGGACGCGCCGGGCAGCCCCGTCGTGCGCTACTGGGAGATCATCAACGAGCCAGACCACCGGGACAAGTGGGGCAACATCCCCCAGGCCTACGCCGACTTCCTCGCCCTGTCCCGGTCGACAATCAAGGCCGCCCATCCCGGCGCCAAGATCTTGTTTGGCGGCATCGCCTATGACTGGTTCGAGCCGTCGGGCCCGTTCGTGACCAACTTCCTGGACAGCGCGCTGGCGGCTGGCGCTTGCGCGTCGACCGACTATATGGCCTTCCACGCTTACCCGGCCTTTGCCAGCAACTGGGCCCTCTACGGGCCGGGGCTGATCGAGAAGGCCGCCGCCATCCAGGCCGTGGTGCAGAACCGATGCGGGGCGCCAATGCCCACCATCGTCACCGAGCTCGGCTGGCACAGCAACGCGAACGCCAACTTCCCCAACAACACGCCGGAGATCCAGGCCTGCTACGTGGTCCAGCTCGGCACGCAGAGCAAGGCCGCCGGGTTGACATCCATGATCTGGTGGATGCTCCACGATCCGGAGCCCACCTATCCCTACCAGAACGGCCTGGTGACCGCGGCCGGCGCGCCCAAACCGGCGCTGGCGGCCTTTCACAACATGGTGGCCGAGCTGAGCGCCGCCGACTATGTGCGCCAGCTGAGCGCGGCGGAGACGGGCGCGCCGGATCTGGAAGTGCACCAGTTCTCCGAGCCGGCGCGGTCGCGGACGCTCTATGTCGCCTGGGTCAACCCGGCGGACGCCACCGTGACGCGCCCGTTGCGCCTGCCGGCAGGCACCGTGATCCAGCGCACGATGTACGGCCAGTCCTCGACGTTGCGTGACGGCGATGACGGCGTCGTCGACGGGTGGGTGACGGCGACGATCAGCCCGGCCCCGGTCTATCTGGAGGTCGGGCCGTAGGGGGGTGGTTGGTTGGTTGGTTAGTTGGTTAGTTGGCTAGTTGGCTAGTTGGTTAGGCTAGTTGGTTAGTTGGTTGGCGGCGGGGCGCGGCCAGGTGCCGCGTGGATGCCTCGGCGCTACAATGGCCCCACTGTGAGCGAACCATTGCGCGTCGCCATGGTGGGGCCTTTCGGCTTCCACCCCAACAAGACCATGCGGGCCCGCGCCCTGCCCCTCGCCCGGGCGCTCGTGGCGCGGGGCCATGCCGTCCGCCTGATCCTGCCGCCGTGGCAGACCCCGGCGGAGGGCGATCAGGCCTGGGTAGAGGACGGCGTCGCGGTGCGGCTGGTGGCGGTGGGCCGGCGACCGGCGTCGGCCACCAGCGTGCCGGCCATCACCGCCCGCCTCGTGCGCGAGACGCTGGCCTGGCGCCCGGATGTGGTGCACGCGTTCAAGCCGAAGGCGTATAGCGGCCTGGTCGCCTGGTGGCTATGGCAGTTCCAGCGCGGCCGGATGCGCCTGGTGACCGACACTGACGACTGGGAGGGGCCGGGCGGCTGGAACGAGCGGGCGCCCTACACGGCCGTGCAGCGCCGCTTTTTCGCCTGGCAGGAGCGCTGGGGGCTGCGCCATCACCACGCCCTGACGGTGGCCAGCCGCGCCCTGGAGAGTCTGGCCCGCTCCCATGGCGCGCCGCCGGATCGGGTGTTCTATTTGCCAAACGGCCCGGGCATCGGCGGGGACACGACCGGGGCCGCGGCGCGGCGGGCCGAGCTGGGGTTGGCCGGGCGGCCCACGCTGCTGCTCTACAGCCGGCTGTTCGAATTCGACCTGGCGCGCCTGGTCGACGTGCTGGCGCGGACGGCGGCGGTGGTGCCCGATCTGGCGATCCTGGCGGTGGGCGCCGGCCTGTTCGCCGACGACGCGCGCCGGCTGCGGGAGGAGATGGCGCGGGCGGGCCTGTGGGAGCGGGTGGTGGACGCCGGCTGGCTGCCCGAGGCGGCGTTGCCGGCGACCCTGGCGGCGGCGGACGTCGGCCTTTACCTGATGGACGACACGTTGCTCAACCGCACCAAGTGCCCGGTCAAGCTGGCCGACATGCTGGCCTGCGGCCTGCCGGTCGTGGCGGAGGCGGTGGGGCAGGTGCCGGAGTACGTGGTCGCCGGGGAGACGGGCCTGTT
>JBFGLK010000386.1:0-4236 GCA_041576195.1 Promineifilaceae bacterium (SeqCode) | reverse complement strand
TTGCCCGTGGTCCTGGCGCTGGCCTACACGCTGGCCCTTCTCGGCTTCCTTACCTTCTTCTCCAACCCGCTGACGAACGCCTTTCCCCAGTGGACCGTAGGGGAGGGTGAGGCGCTGGGCATTGGGGGTATTTTCGTGCAGTCCGCCGTGATTGTGCTGTTTGTGCTGACCACGCTGCGCCGCTGGCAGTTGCCGGTAGGCAGCTTCGTGCTGGTGCTGACCCTGGTCTATACCGGTATGGCCGTCATCACCGACGAGTATCGCTTCATCCCGGTGGCGGCCCTGACCGGTCTGGCGACGGACGTGCTCAACGAGCGCTGGCATCCGGCCCGGATCGTGCGGCGCCAGACGCGCTGGTTCGCCGGCCTGGTGCCGGCGGTCTTGTTCGCCAGCTACTTCGCCGTGCTGGCCCTGACAGGCGGCATCGCGTGGACGGTCCACCTCTGGGCAGGCGGCATCGTCCTGGCCGCGCTGACGGGTGTGGGTTTGAGCTACGTCGTCTGGCCGCCCCCGGCGCCGGCCTCGTGACCGGCCCGGTTCGCGGCTGTCAGGTTGGGGTGGCTAGGAGGAGCTGGCGGGTGGTAGCCACGTCCAGGCCGATCTGGGTGACCAGAGCCTCCAGGCTGGGGAAGCGGCGCTCGTCCCGAATGTGGTGGACGAAGTCCAGGGCCACCTCCTGCCCGTAGAGATCGCCCGCGAAATCCAGGATGTGGGCCTCGACCGTGAGGTCGGTGCCATTGACCGTGGGACGCACGCCGACGTTTGTGGCCGCCGGATAGCGCTGGCCGGCTACCCAGGCGTAGGTCGCGTAGACCCCGCGTGCCGGCAACACCTGCTCCTCCCAGACCGCCAGGTTGGCCGTGGGAAAACCGATCTGGCGCCCACGGCCGTCCCCGGCGACGACGGCGCCGGCCACGCGATAGGGCCGGCCGAGGCAAGCCGCGGCATCCATCACGTCCCCGGCCGCCAGGCTGCGGCGCGTGCGGCTGCTGCTGATGCGCCGGTCGTCATACAGAAGCAGATCGGCCACCTCCTGCACCGCGAAGCCCTTGACCGCTCCCTGCTCGCGCAAGAAGTCCGCGGTGCCCTCCCGGTTGTACCCCAGGCTGAAGCTCCCGCCCCAGATCTGGCGCATGTCCAGCCGCGCGCGCAGGCGATCGACGAAGTCAGCCGCCGGGGTCAGGCGGAGCTGCTCGTCAAACGGTTCAGTGATGATCAGGTCAACGCCGAGCGCCCCGAGCAGGCGGATTCGCTCCTCCAGCGTGCAAAGATAGAGCCGCCCGACGATGCCGCGAATGACCGTGACCGGATGGGGAAAGAACGTCAGGACGGCCGAGCGGGCTCCGTCCGCGCGGGCCTGCTCAGCAAGCCGGCCCAGCAGGGCCTGGTGGCCGCGATGGACGCCGTCAAAGACGCCTACCGCGACGTAGGTCGGCCGCGTGGCGGGCACGGCATTGAGGTCGGTGACGTGGAGGAGGGGTTCGGTCATGGTTGCGCTAACGTTTCGCCACGGATCCCCGCTTCCCCCGGCTGCCCTCGTTGCGGGCGGCGCTGGAAAACGGGGATCCGGTCGAGGCCGGCACCTTAGCGGTGAGCCGACCACGGTGTCATGGCGCCGGGCGCCCAATTCTACCGGGTCAGGCGGTTGGCGCCACTCGATGGGCCCCTGACCTGCCGATAGCCGCCGGCTCAGTCGCTATAGCCATCCCGGAAGATATCGATCATCAACCGCGGATCGCCGAGTGGATAAAGGATCGGGCAGGTGGCGCCGTTGGCAATGTACTCGCGCACCTTGGCCTTGACCTCTGCCGGCGAGCCGCTGGCCGTGCACATTTGCACGACGTCGTCGGGCACCAGGTGCATGGCGCTCTCGATTTCCTCTTCCGTGGCTGGCCACGTGAGCACCTGGTGGATCTCGTCAAGTAGCTCCTGGCTGACGCCGCTGGCCTTCATCAGGTGCGGCTGCTGGCCGAGGTATTGGGTGATCATCTTGCGGGCGCCGTCCAGAGCCCGCTGGCGATCCTCGTCTACCGAGCAGATGACCAGCTGGGGCCGGTCGACGTCTTCCAGCCGGCGCCCGGCCTTCTTCGCTCCCTTCTCAAGCGCGTCAATCGCCTCCAGGTTGTACGCCGGTCGCACCAGATAATTGAGGCAGACGCCGTCGGCGATCTCGCCCGCCAGCTCCATCATCATCATGCCGGTCGCCCCGATGAAGATGGGCACGTTGCGCGGCGTCTTGCGCCCATGCACCACGTCGAGCTGAATGTCGTCCACGGAATGGAACTCGCCGTGAAATGTGACGCGCTCCATGTTGAGTAGCTGGCGGAGCACGGTGACCGTCTCCCGCATCGCCAGCAGTGGCTTGCGCCTTTCGATGCCTACCTTGCGGGCCAGCGGGTCCCACCAGGCGCCGATGCCGCAGATTATGCGATCCGGTGCCAGGTCGTCGAGCGTGAGGAAGGTCGCCGCCAGCAGGCCGATGTTGCGAGTCCAGTTGTTGATGACCCCGCTGGCGACTTTGAGCCGGGTCGTGTGGGCGGCGAAGGCGGCCATGGGGACGATGGCGTCGCGCACCAGCCGGCTTTCCGCCTGCCAGACGGCCTCAAAGCCGTTCTCCTCGGCGTACTTCGCCAGGGCGATGCCTTCGTCGAGCGGATGGGCATCCTGCAAGTAAAGGGCGACGCGGTCGTGGGACATGGGGTACCTCCTACGGGGTGCGTGGGTCGCGGGACTCAGGGGTTGGTGGACAGGGGCCGGGCCGCGATCTGGCGCTGGATCAACTGATAGGTGCGCCAATCGCGTTCCGTGTCCAGATCAAACTGGAAGCCGGGCACGCGCAGGGTCAGGACCGTGCGACCGCGCAGCTGACCCTCGCGCCGGTGTTCGTCATAGCTGCCCGGACCGAAGTGGAAGGTGAACGGCAGCGGCGGGGCCAGGAGCAACGCGTTGGTGCCGGCATTGTCATGATCTGGGCAGACGATCATCAGGCTTTCCTGCGTCACTTCAGGCCGGGCCCGTACGAACAGGCCCACGTCGTCGGCGGCGACGAAAGGCAGGTCTGCCGGCAGGATGAGGACGGCCGCCGCGCCGCGCAGGGACACCACCTGGGTGGCGCGGCTGACGGCCACGTTCAAGCCGCGGCGCGCGCCCTCGTTGAAGCTGGTGGCCCCATGCCGGCGGGCCAGCTTGAGGACGGCCGAGTCGTGGCTGACCACCAGCGTGCGATGGATCGAGCGCGTCTGGTGCAATGCCCTAAGCGTACGAATGAGCATGCCGCTTGTCAACTCACTGCGCTCGGCCGGCGAGAGGAGGTGCGACAGGCGGCTCTTGCTCTCCTGGAGCGGTTTGACCGGGATGATGGCCCAGGTGATCATGGACGGCGGGCGGGTGCCGGTCCTGCCGTCCGGGCAGGCGGTCGAGGCCGGGGCGGGCGCACGCTCACGACGCCCCGCCGAAGCAAGCGATCAGGCATGGTCAAGCAGCTCCCAGGCCGCGTCCAGGATGGCGCGGGCCAGGCGCTCGCGGTCGGATGCGCTGTGCATGACCGTGTTCGTGCAGAGCACGTGCGGGTCATGGGCCACCGTCAGGCCGGCATCGGCCTCGTCATGGACGAACAGGTCGATCAGATCCGCATAGTAGTCGGCCACCGCCGCGGCGCTCACCGGCAGGTCGAAGTCGGCCAGCAGGCGCGCGACCGGCCCTTTGAGCGCGGCGCCACCGACGATCGGGCTGACGGCGGCCACCAGCCGCGGCAGGTCGGCGATCATCTCGCGCAACGGGTAGACGTTGAGGATGGGGTCGATGCTCACGAATGGATTGGATGGGGCGATGATGACCAGGTCGGCTTGGGAGAGCGCGTCGAGCACCGGGCGCGTGGCCCGTACGTCCGGCGGCAGGCGGACGCGGTTGACCGGCGTCTGCCAGCGCCGGCGCACGAACCACTCCTGGAAGCCGAGGACCCCGTCATCGGTCTCGATCAGGGTGGGCGCGGCGGCGTCGCTCATGGGCAGCAAGGCCGGCGCGACGCCAAATTGCCGGCAGAGATGACGGGTCACGTCGGTCAAGGTGTCTCCCTGGCTCTGCCGGTGTGTGCGCGTCAGGTGCGTAGCCAGGTCGAGATCGCCGAGCCGGAACCAGTCGGGCCCCCCCAGGCGGATAACCTCGTCGAGCGCCCGCCAGCTCTCCTCGTCCCTGCCCCACCCCGTCTCCGGGTTGGCGACGCCGGCCAGCGTGTAC
>JBFGLK010000385.1:0-4238 GCA_041576195.1 Promineifilaceae bacterium (SeqCode) | reverse complement strand
GCGCGGCCTTGGCCTTGTCGACGATGGCGCCGAACGCCTGCGGCTCGCGCACGGCGAGGTCGGCCAGCACCTTGCGGTCCAGCTGCACGTTGGCCTGCTTGAGGCCGTGGATGAAACGGCTATAGCTCAGGCCGTTGGCCCGGGCGCCGGCGTTGATGCGGGCGATCCACAACCGGCGGAAGTCCCGGCGCCGCTGCCGCCGGTCCCGGTACGAATACCAGGCGGACTTCATCATGGCCTCGTTGGCGCGGCGGAACAGCTTGCTCCGCGTGCCCCACTGGCCGCTGGTCATGCTGATAATCTTCTTATGGCGACGGCGCGTTACGGCGCCACCTTTCACACGCATGGCGAAACTCCTCGCATTTGGGTGGGGCCTGGACGCTCAAGCGCGGGGCCGAGGCCAGGCAGCGATGGTGAATGATTTAGCCGGGCGGATTGGCCTTGTGCTTCTTCAGGTAAGGGGCCAGCCGCTTAATGCGGCGCTTGTCACCCGGCGCGGTGACCTCGAGCATCTTGTCGAACTGTCGCTTGACGCGCTTGGAGGTGCGCCGGCGCAGGTGGCTTTTGCCGCCCTTGGTGCGCATGATCTTACCCGTGCTGGTCATGCGAAAGCGCTTGGCTGCCGCCTTGTACGTCTTCAGCTTGTATTTCTTCTTCTTCTTCTTAGCCATCGTATCCTCTCGAAAAAAAGGCCCCGCGGGGGCCTTTTCACACCTGCTGTGTTAGTTGGATCGAGGCGACCCGCCGGCCGCTGCCGGGGGCTAGGCGTTGGGCGCCAGCATCATGATCATGTTGCGCCCTTCCAGACCCGGCTGCGACTCCACGTTGGACAGGTCGCCCAGCTCCGCCGCGATCGAGTCCATGATCTCCTTGCCCAACTCGGGGCGGGTGATCTCCCGGCCATAGAAGCGGATGGAGACTTTGACCTTCTTCCCTTCTTGCAGCCAGCGGCGGGCGTTGCGGACCTTGATCTCGCGATGAAAATCAGCCGTGTCGATGCTGAACCGAATCGTCTTGATCTCGACCGTCTTCTGCTGTTTACGTGCGTGGCGCTCTTTCTTGGCCTGCTCGTAGGCGAACTTGCCGTAGTCCATAATCCGGGCGACCGGGGGATCGGCCTGCGGGGCCACCTCCACCAGGTCCAGGTTGACGGCCTGGGCATGCTCCAGCGCGTCGCGCGTGGCCATGATGCCCTGATTGTTGCCTTCTTGATCGATCAGGCGCACTTCGCGCGCCCGGATAGCCCGGTTTACCTTGTAGGTGATCTCCTGGACTATCGGCTTGGGTCTACGTCTTCCTCGTGCTATCGTTGCCTCGCTTTGCCTGAAAACCGCCAAACAAAAATCAACTGGCCTTCACAGCCAGGAGCGCCATACTATCACAGGGCCAGAGCGGCGTCAACAGACGGGGCGGGGAGTCGGGGGGGCAGATGGTCGGGGAGTTGAGGGGTCTGATGGTCAGGGTGTCGGGTGGTCGACCTACCCGACCACCCGACTCGTTGACCAGTGGACTCTCCGACGCCTTACGGCATGCGCACGATCGCGGGCAGGAAGATGCCGGGTGTGTTGACCACGACGACTCCCGTGGTAACGGCGCTATAACCGAGCGCGTCGGTCACGGTCAGTGTAATCGTGAAGGTGCCGGCAGCCGCGTAGGTGTGACTGGGGTGCTGGACTGTGCTGATCGGGCTACCGTCGCCGAAGTCCCAGGTCCAGCTGACGATGGCCGGGCCGTCCGTCGTCGACTGGTCCGTGAAGGAGACCGACTCGCCGGCGAAGATTTCGAGGTCGCTCTGCCCGAAGGCGGCGGCGCGCGCCGGCGGGCTGACCGTGACCGCGCCGGTCTCGCTGTCGCTGTAGCCCAGGGCGTCGGTCACCGTCAGTGTGACGACGAAGATCCCGTCGGTCATGTAGTCGTGTGTGGGGTTCTGGGCCGTGCTGACCGGGCTGCCGTCGCCGAAGTCCCAGGCCCAGCTGACGATAGCCGGGCCGTCGGTGGTGGACTGGTCGGTGAAGGAGACCGACTCGCCGACGACGATCTCCAGGTCGCTCTGAGCGATGACGGCGACGAGTGCCGGCGGGTTGACCGTCACGGCTGCAAGCTCCGTGGCGCTATGTCCACAACTATCGACGGTTGTGAACGTGACAGCGAAGGAGCCGTCGGTCGTGTAGGTGTGAGAAGCCGCCAGGCCGGTCGCCGTCGACCCACCACCAAAGTCCCATTCGTAGCTGAGCGGCGTTCCGTCCGTGCTGGCCGTCGCCGTGAAGTAGACGGTGTTGCCAACCACGATCGCGCCCGCGGACTGGTCGACCGTCAGGTCGATGGTGGGGGCAATCACGTTGAAGCTGATCGGATCTCCGATGGCGGTGACGCCCTGATCGCTGGCGCTTACGCCATAGTCGTCGTTGTCAACGGCGGCGCCAATCTGACAGGGCAGCGTGGCCCGGAACCAGCCGGACGCCCAGGCGCCGGCGGCCAGGTCGGCGATGCTCCAGGTGATGTCCGCGCCGTCGAAGCTACCGTCGCCCTGCTCATAGGTAAGGCCTGCCGGCAGGGCGTCGTGCAGCAGTAGGTTGGTGCCGGCAACGTGACCGGTGTTTGTGACGGCGAGCGTGTAGGTCACGGCCGTGCCGGCAACCTGGTTGCTCTCGTATGCCTTGGCCACCTCGAACAGCGGCAGGGCGATGGCCATCTCCACGGTGTTCACGTTGTTGGCGTAGTAGGGTTCGGCATCGGTCACGGGCATACTGCTGCCGATCTCGGCCCAGTTGCCGAAGACGTCGTCCCCGTCGACGGTGTCCGTGATCTGCACCGTCAGCAGGATCTCATTCCACTCGCCCGTGTTCAGCCCCCAGAGCTCCCACGCCAGCGTCGCGCCGTCACTCACGGTCGGATCGAACGGGCAGGGATCGCCGAACTCGTCGCAGTAACGGAGCTGCGCGCCGACGTAAGTCAACTCCGGAGGCAGGGTGTCGGTCAGCCAGGCTGTGCCCTGCATGTTCCACCACCACTCGTGGCCAGGCCGGTCGTTGGTGAAGACCAGGCTAAACGTGATCTGCGCGCCGGGAAGCAGGTCGCCGGCGGCCAGGCCCTTCACAAGAGTCAGGTCGGGCCCCGTGGTCAGGATCCGTTGCGCCTCGTTGTCGTCCAGATACGCCTCGCCGGGGGCGGCGCCGACCGCGGCCGTGTTGGTGTAGATCATGCCGAAAGGCAATGGTCCCTCGCCGGGAACAACGGCTGCGAAGCCGAAACTGGTGGACTCGCCTGGATCCAGGTAGCTGAACGTCGCTGTCAACGTGTGGCTGGCAGGATCGTCGGCCCACTCTTCAAGGCGCCACCACTCGGTGTCGGGCCCTTCGGACACGACCATCCCCTCGGGGTACGTATCGATGAGGGTCACCGGGCCGACCGACTCGTCACCGATATTCTCCACGCTGAGCCAGTAGGCGGCCTGTCGCGTGTCTTCGCCCCAGTCATCCCAATGGCCCCCTTTGCGTATGCGCAGGTTAGGCCCATGGGCGTAGACCGTTTCCACCCAGGTCGCTTCGTTGTCGTCGTAGCTGTCTTCACCCGGCTGAGGGCTGATGGCCGCGGTGTTGGTCAGGACGGTGCCCGGGGCGACGTCGCTGGCGACGGCCAGGACGACCTCGAAGTTGAAGCCGTAGCCGTTGTCCAGTCCGCCGATCTCCCAGACTACTTCCTCGGCGCCAACGGACACCGGGTCGAACGAGTGCTGGCCGCTCTCATCGTGCCACCAGGCGGCGACGAAGCTCGTGCCTGCCGGTAGCGTGTCCGTGATGAGGATCGGGCCGGCGACGGGCACATTGCCGTCGTTCCAGTAGTTGATGTTGTAGTGGAGCTCGCCGCCGGGCACCAGCTGACCCCAGTTCCACCACTTGGCGATGATCAGGTTGGTGTGCGGCTCGTTCACCTCGCCCTCCCAGAAGACCGCATTGTCCTCGGTCTCCAGGTCGTTGGCGGCGGCGATGATGGCTGTGTTCGACAGGTAGGCGCCGGGCTCCAGTTCTGCAGCCACATGGGCCTGCAGGTAGACCTCGGAGCAAGACCAGCCGGCGACGGACGGGGTGGCCAGGACCAGCTCGTGAGCGGAGCCGGCCAGCTCGTACCAGCCTGGCTGTTGCGCCCACCACGTCACCAGGGTCAGGTCGGCGTGCAGCGTGTCCGTCAGAACCACGTCGCTGCTGCCAGTGCCCCCGTTGTTGCAGGCGTTGACGGTG
>JBFGLK010000384.1:0-4241 GCA_041576195.1 Promineifilaceae bacterium (SeqCode) | reverse complement strand
TGCCAGCGGGCGTCACCTCGCGTGTCGTCGATGATGGACGGGGCACGCCGGTCCAGCACCTCCGCAATGTGGGGAAAGCGCTGGCGAGGAATGACCTCCAGGCGGAACTCCGTTTCGAACCCGCTGAGGCTGGCCACGCGGCGCAACGACTCGCCTTCCAGCAACATGATCGAGGCGCTCTGGAAGTCAATGAGCCGCCCCAGTTGCACGAGAATGTGGTCCAGGAGCGGCTCAAGTTCCATGTCACGATTGAGGACCTGGGTAACTTCACGCAAGGCCGCCGTCAGCCGGCGCAGTTGCCGGACCGCCTCTTCAGCCGCCTCCAGCTCCGTCACGTCATCGCAGGCGGCAAGGACGCAGGTCTCGCCGTCCAGATCGCGTAATTGCGCGGACACGCGGGCAACGCGAGTCTCACCGGAGCCAGCCCGATAGCCAACCCGGACGTTTTCAAACGTGCCCGCACGAACCAGCGTGCGGATCATGGTGCGCCGGTCTCGGCTCGACTTCCAGAGCGGCAGTTGGGCCAGCGGGCGGCTGACGATGGCATCCCGCGGCAGGCCACACCAGGCGACAAACGTCTCGTTGACGTCCAGGACCATTCCGTCGGTCAGGCGGCACAGGATATAGCCGACGGTGGGCGCGTTCCAGGCCAGGGCATGGCCCGCCAGGGTGACCGCCCCTGCGGCGGTCGCCTCCGGGGAGCTTTCCGGTGTCTGGGTGCGCTGCCCCTCGGTTGCCTGCATGCGACTCTCCAATGTGGGGCGCGTTCTCGGCCAAGGCGGCGGCGGAGTTCGCTCCATGGCAGATCGTGCCCCTCATTCTAACGCCATCGAAGCGAAACGCGAGCGGGGACAAGGGATAGTGGGCCTGGCCGGCGCGAGGGCCCGTCAATCCGAGGCCAGCCCTCGGGCGTCGCGCCAGGTCGCCTGATGGATGTAGTCGGGCGACTGGTGCCGGAAATAGGTGTCGTACAGGTGCGCGTAGTGCCCGCCGGCAGCCATCAGGGCGTCGTGATTCCCCGCCTCAATGATGGCCCCGTTCTGGAGCACGATGATGCGATCGGCGGCGCGCACCGTCGACAACCGATGGGCGATGATGATGGCCGTCGTCTGGGCCATAATCAGGCCCAGCGCCTCCTGGATCTGGGTCTCGGTGAAGGGGTCGATGCTGGCCGTCGCTTCGTCCAGGATGAAGATGCGAGGGCCCTGCAGCATCACGCGCACGAGCGCCACGAGCTGGCGCTGCCCCATCGACAGGCGAGCGCCCCGCTCGCCTACCTCGCTCTGAAGGCCGTCCGGCAGTGTCTCCAACCACTCGCCGCCGCCGATGCGCCGACAAAGGGCCAGGATGTCGGCGTCGCCCGCATCGGGCCGACCATAGCGAATGTTGTCGGCCACGCTGCCGGCAAAAAGAAACGGCACCTGCGAGACTATGCCTAGCTGGCGCCGGTACGCGTCCAGATCGAGCGTCCGGATGTCGTGACCGTCGATCGTGATTTGGCCGCCCTGAAACTCGTAGAACCGGGCCACGAGCTTGATGATGCTCGACTTGCCGGCACCGGTGTGACCGACCAGCGCGACGCTCTCGCCGGCGCCAATCGTCAAGGTGAAGTCTGGCAGCACATCCTCCTTCTCGGTGTAGCGGAAAGCCACCCGGTGAAAGGCGATCTCCCCCCGCAGGGTCGTAATCACCTGTCCGTCCGTCTGCACCACCGTGGGCTCGGCGTCGACCAGGGCGAAGACGCGTTCGGCCGCGGACAGGCCGGCCTGGAACTGGCTCCAGAAGGCCGACAGGTTGGTGATGGGGAACCAGAAGCTGTTGAGGCTCGCGATAAACAGATACCACGAGCTGATCAGGATGACGCCAGACACGGCGGTCAAGCCACCGAAATAGACCAGGGCCGCCGTGCCCAGGCCAGCCATGGCGTTCAGGGTCGGGAAGATGTTGGCCAGGACGAATCCGCGCCGCACGTTGATGCGGTAGGCTTGCTCGTTGACGGCAACGAAGTCCTCATAGATGCGGGCCTCCTGGCGGAAGTTCTTCGCCACGCTGATGCCCGTGACCGCCTCCTGGATCGCCTGGTTGACCTCGGCCATGGCCCGCGAGGCCTGGCGCGTCGCCCGGCGCGCCCAGGCGCGGAATTGCAGTGCCGCGAATGAGACGAAAGGGGCCATCACCAGGACGGCCAGCGTCAGCCGCCACTCGATGCCCACAAGGACGGCGATGAGAATGGCGGCCACGGCGACCTGATACATCAGGTCCATCGCGATGACGACGACCTGGCCGAACTCCTCGGTGTCGCTCGTGATCCGGCTGACCACCCGACCCGCGCTGAACTCGTCGTGAAAGCTCAAGTCCTGCCAGGCGGCGGCGCCAAAGGCGTCCCGGCGCATGGCCAGGACGATATCGGCGATGACTTCGGTCGTCACCCGCCGCCGTACCCAGTTCATCAGCCATGTCCCCACGCCGGCGACGGTGATGATGACGATCAACCAGGGCGCCACGGCGGCATCTCCCTGGTCGGCCACGATGCGAATCCCGTCGGCGATGATCAGGGGTGGGGCCGCCCCCAGCGCGGCCAGCACGACGACGCACACCCCAACCAGCGCGACTGGGCGCCGGTGAGGCCGGAAATAGCCAAAGATGCGTTGCACCAGCTCGCGGTCGCCGTATTGTCGATCGTAGGCCTCGGCGTCAAGGCCGCGCATGACTGCCGCCATGGTTCTCCAACTGCCGGCAACGGCCGGCCCTCGTTCGTCAGGCCACGTCGGAACCGCCTCCGGTCGTTCGACGTGACATGCCTCTGTTCACAGGATCCGCTGGCCCAACAGCGAGGCCACCAGCGCCGCCGCCAGCTCCGCCGTCCGGTTGCGATCGTCCAGAATCGTGTTGATCTCCACTACGTCCATGGAGACCACCCGGCCGCTGTCGCCCAGGATCTCCATCAGCAGATGTGCCTCCCGATAGCTCAGACCACCGGGTACGGGGGTGCCGACGCCCGGCGCCTCATCGGGATCGAGGCTGTCCATGTCCAGGCTGACGTGGAGGCGCGGCAAATGGCGCAGGCGATCGAGCGCCTGCCGGGCGACCGCCGCCATGCCCAGCTCATCGACGTGCCGCATGGTGAACACGTGGACACCGCTCCGGGCCAGCCGGCGGCGCTCCGGCGCATCCAGGCTGCGAATGCCGATCTGCACGACCGAGGCCGGCCGCAGCTTGGGTCCCTCGTAGCCAAGGTTGACCAGGGGCGCCGGCCCATCGCCACACAACACGGCCACCGGCATGCCATGGAGGTTGCCGGACGGTGACGTCTCCGGTGTATTGTAATCGCCGTGTGCGTCGATCCACACGACGCCCAGCGGCGCATCCGCCGTCATGGCGGCGACTGTGCCAATGCTCAAGCTGTGGTCGCCGCCGATAAACAGCGGGAACTCATCCGCTTCCACGCAGCGTTGGCCGAGTTCGTAGATGCTCTGGCACGCGGCGACCACGACCGCCAGGCGCTGGGGGCCGCTCTCCACCCCCTGCTCCTCGCGGTTGGGCACCGGCACATTCCCCTGATCGATGACGCTCAGGCCCAGGGCCTCCAGGCGCGCCTGGAGATGGGCATAGCGCAAGGCGGATGGTCCCATGTCCACCCCGCGACGGCTCTGGCCCAGATCCATGGGCACGCCGACGATGCGCACGGTTTTCGAGACGGTGTTTGGCACGGCTGATTTGCGGCAATCTGGCTTGGACGATCCGCGGCCACGCGCCGAAGGCATCTTCGCTTCTCGAGCGGGTGTACGCCTGCCGGCAAGCGGGCCGGTGCGTATTGTCGCCCGTGAAGCCATTCCGGGCAAACCCACGTTCAGCCTGCCCGCGCCGGCGCTCCATCCCCGCTGTCCGACAACCGCTCCATCGCTTCAAGCTTCTGGCCAATCGCTGCGCGACAGTCGGCGCAACAGTCCAGATGGCGCCGGATCGCCGTCAGAAGCCGCCGGTCCTCGGCCGCCTCCAGACCCTGGCTCAGGCCGCGCAGTTCGGCCAGCAGGGTGAAGATGGCCTGACACTCCTCGCACGTCGGCGCGTCGGTGCAGCCCGCCCCCGAGTCAAGTAACAGCCGCCACAAGGGTCGCATCGCCAGGCTGCCCTTCGTCACGCGGCGTCCGGGAACGGGCATGCCCGTCCCCGACCTAAGGCTGATAGATGATGGTGTCCGGCCGGAAGGCCGCCCAGGAGAACCAGAAGTGGTCGGCGTG
>JBFGLK010000383.1:0-4251 GCA_041576195.1 Promineifilaceae bacterium (SeqCode) | reverse complement strand
GAGGCCTGCTGCACCGGGTGCAGGGCCAGGTTCAGGCCGGCCAGGGCCGGGTCGGCGAAGGTCTGCGGCTCATCATTGGCGTTGAACAGGACCACGATCTGCTCGGTGACGCGGTCGACGGCCCCGGTCGGGTCGGTCAGGCTCATCACGATCAGGCCGGGGATCTGAGCCGGGCCGGTGTTGTAGAAGAAGAGATGCTCGACGATCTCCGCTTCCGTGGTCAGGCGGAAGAGCGGCGAGCTCCGGCGAATGGCCAGCATCTCCTGGAAGTGATCGACCGTGCGCTGGATGTCTGCCGGTAGCGGCTTGAGCGCCGGGTTGGCCAGCAACGGCTGCATCAAGGGCCAGTTCGCCTGGTTCTTGGAGGCCACCGGCAGGCCCACGCCCCAGTTATTGGTCTGGTAGGTGAAGTCCAGCCGGTTGAACCAGTCGCCGGAGTTGAAGCTGTCGCGATCCATATCCTTGGAGCGCAGCATGTCGGAGCCAGCGTGGAAGAAGGGCACGCCCTGGCCCAGGGCCACCAGGCTCAGCCCCATGTTCTGCACCCGCACGCGGTCGGCCATCGAGGTGCCGAGCGGCACCTTGAGCTGGATGGCGTCGAACCAGGTCTCGTTGTCGTGGGCGGAGATGTAGTTGATGATCTCCTGCGGGTCCTGGGTGTAGCCGGCCTGCTGGCCGTTGTAGTCCAGCTGCCAGCCGAGGATCGGGTTGCCGAAGCGGTCGACCATCGGGTAGTCGGCCAGGTTACCGGCCAGGGAGAGCCGGATCCAGTCTGACTCCAGCAGCAGGCGGTCGAGCTGTTGCGCCGGGGTGCCCTGATCCGTGGCGTTGGGATCGTAGTAGAGGCCCGTGGCGAAGCCCTGCTCCTGCAGGCCGCTGAACGGGCCACCGCCGCGGGCGCCGTCGCGGATCCGGTCGTTGAAGCTACCGATGCCGGTGCCGGCCATGTTGGCCTGGGTGGCGTTGACGCCGCGGGCGTTGTTGGCCACCTCGCCGAAGTTCCAGCCCTCGCCGTAGATGTAGATGGCGGCGCCGTCCACGCCGTCCTCGGCCGGCGTCAGGCCGGCCAGGGCGGCTTGAGCGTTGAGCATGTTTTGCTTCATGTGGTGGCCCATCAGATCGAAGCGGAAGCCGTCGACCTTGTAGGCCTTCGCCCAGAGGAGAAGCGAGTCGATCATCAGCTTCTCCATCATCGCGTGCTCGGAAGCGGTGTTGGGGCAGCAGCTGCTGGTCTCCAGCCCGCCGTCCAGGTTCAGGCGATGGTAGTAGCCGGGCACGACGCGGTCGAGCACGGCCCAGGGCGCGTTCTGGCCCGCGGCGTTGGTGTGGTTGTAGACGACGTCGTTGACCACGCGCAGGCCGGCCTCGTTCAGGGCCTGGACCATGGCGCGGTACTCGAAGATGCGGGTCGGGCCTTCGGGGTTGGTGCTGTAGCTGCCCTCGGGCACGCTATAGTGGTAGGGATCGTAGCCCCAGTTGAAGCCGTCCTGGTTCTCCGTGGCGGCGATGATCGCCTGTTGCTGGTCGGAGTCGGGTGGGAAGCTACCCAGCAGCTCGTCGTCCGGCTGGATCTGGTCTTCGCGCCGCTCGGTGATGGTGGCGATGTCGAAGGAAGGCAGCAGATGGACGTGGGTCAGGCCGGCGTCGGCCAGGGCGCCCAGGTGCCCCATGCCGGCAGAGTCCGCCACCGTAAAGGCCATGTAGGTGCCGCGATAATCCTCGGGCACTGAGACGTCATACCAGCTGAAGTCGCGGATGTGCAGCTCATAGAGGACGACGTCCTCCGGATTGACCAGCGGCGGCTTGGCCACGCTCGCCCAGCCGGGCGGCATCAGGGCCGGGTCGTCCAGGTCGATGAGCTGGCTGCGCGTGCTGTTGGCCGCCAGGCTGACCGAGTAGGGATCGGTGACCCGGTTGGTCTCGATGGCCCGCGTCGTCGGGGCATAGACCACGACCTCATACTGGTAGTATTGCCCGACCCAGTCCGGCGTCCCGGTCACGGACCAGACGCCTGTCGCCGGGTCGTAGGCCATGGGATAGGCCGTGGGCAGCGTGCCCGGGTCCGCGTCGGCGTAGAGCAGCAGGGAGACGGACTGGGCCGTCGGCGCCCAGACGGCCAGCGAGGGGACGCCGGCGTCGAAGGACGCGCCCAGGGCCGCGTCGGTGGTGAAGAGGTCGTCCAACACGCCCGGGATCTGCAGGCCGGTGGCCCCGAGCGGGGTGTCGTCCGGGCTCACCGCGCCGATGGCGATCTGGCCCTTGAGGAATGCCGGCACCTGATCCAGGTCTGCTGGCGCGAGTTTAAACGCCTTGAAGCCGGCCAGGTGGGGGAACTTCGCCTGGAGGTCGGGCGGCAGGCCGGCCGGGTCGTAGGTCAGGGAGAGCGTGGCGTCCGCGCCCTGGATCCCCTCTTCGTCCAGCGTCAGGTTGGCGCCGGCCGAGTAGTGGAGGGTGACGAGCGTCGAGGC
Source organism: Promineifilaceae bacterium (SeqCode) (assembly GCA_041576195.1). GTDB lineage: Bacteria > Chloroflexota > Anaerolineae > Promineifilales > Promineifilaceae > JAGVTM01. The sequence continues at coordinate 1,783 of JBFGLK010000383.1, read as the reverse complement.
GTCGGCGGCCGCCAGGTTCCAGGCGACGGTATCCGCGCTGAGCCAGTGCGCCTGGCGCAGGCCCAGGTTGCCGACCGGCCCGCCCTCGGCCCCGATCTCCAGGATGTTGGTGGCCGACTCGAAGGTGAAGAACTGCTCCTCGCAGGCGGTGGCCACGGTGAACGGGATGTTGGGCCCGTTGGGCACGCCGCCGGCGCCGTAGTTCTCGTCCCAGCTCTCGTTGATGGCCACCTTGGCCTCGTAGCCGCCTGCCGGCAGCGGCGTGCTGAACGTGAAGAAGCCGTCGCCGTCCGGGTCCTGCAGCCAGGAGCGCAGGCAGGACGGATCCCAGTCGCCGGCGCAGCCCATCTCGCTCTGGAAGCTGCCGGGGGCCACGGCGATGCGCGTGTTGAAATTGTCGGTCACCCAGTGGGTGTCGTGCGGGTAGTAGAACTTGACCGCGGTCTCCTCGTCCAGGACGAGGGAGATATTCGGCCCGTTGGGCTGGGCGTTCTGGCCGTAGTTCTCGTCCCAGCTGTCGTTCAGGGCCGCCTTGTACTCCCAGTTGCCGGCCGGGATGGTGAAGGTGCCCTGCCAGACGCCGTCCTCGGCGTCATAGGTGAGATAGGTGTTGGCGCAGTCTGGCTGCCAGTCGCCGGAGCAGCCCAGCTCGCTCTGGAAGCTGCCGGGGATGGTCACCGTCGCCGGCTGCGGCGGCGCCGGGGCCGGGTCGATGGTCAGGATGTGGGTCGAGAGGGTGTACTCAAAGAGGGTCGCCTGGCAATCGAGCGGCACGTTGAACGGGATGTTGGGGCCGCCGGGCACGCCGCCCGCGCCGTAGTTTTCATCCCAGCTCTCGTCGTGGGCGACCTTAACCTCGTAGTCCCCGGCAGCCAGCCGGTTGGTGACGAAGCGGAAGACGCCGTCGCCGTCCGGGTCCTGCAGCCAGGAGCGCAAGCACCAGGGCTGCCAGTCGCCCGAGCAGCCCAGCTCGCTCTGGAAGTTGCCCGGGGCCACGGCGATCTCGCTGTTGGCGTTATCTGTGATCCAGTGGGTCTCGTGCGAGTAATAGAACTTGACGGTCGTCTCGGCGGCCAGGTTCAGGGGGATGTTAGGGCCGTTCTGTTCGCCGCCGAGGCCGTAGTTCTCGTCCCAGCTGTTATTCAGGGCCGCCTTGTACTCCCAGTTGCCGGCAGGGACGGTGAAGGTGCCCTGCCAGACGTCGTCTTCGGGGTCATAGGTCAGGTAGGTGGCGGCGCAGTCCGGCTGCCAGTCGCCGGAGCAGCCGAGCTCGGATTGCAGGCTACCGGCTATCGTCACCGACGCCGGGTCGGGGGTGTGGGCGGCCTGCGTGGCGCGGGCGGACAGGATGCTGGCCAGGCCGAGGAAGGCCAGCAGAAGCGCCAGGTAGGACCAGCGTGGACGGGACATCGATTCCTCCTTAGATAGGCGACCTCGCGGGAGGCCGGTCAATCAGGTGGTGGGGTTTCATCCGCATGGGTTGTGGGAGATGATCTGGCCATCGAGACGGGCAGACCGGCAGCCGCCAGGCACGGGCAATGGCAGCGGTCGGTGCATCGTACACAGCTCCCGATTATAGCCGTTTTGTCTGAAGATCCCCGTTACAATAGATGGGGGGCGCGTCCCTTCTGACACGCCCTGTCATGGCGATCGAAGGCCGGCCGTCGGGCTGGCAGGGGGTGGCGAATTGAAGCGCAACGGGCTGATCGGGGCCGGCTTCGTGGGGGCGGGGCTCCTCACGGCGTGGTGGCTGCGGCGCCACGCCCATCCATGCCCGCCCTGG
>JBFGLK010000382.1:0-4263 GCA_041576195.1 Promineifilaceae bacterium (SeqCode) | reverse complement strand
TCGGCCAGCCGCACTGCTCGCCCGACGAGGCCGTGCGCCTCCCGGAAGGGAACGCCCTTGCCCACCAGGTAGTCAGCCAGATCAGTCGCTAGCAGACCGGGATCCAGCGCCGCGCGCATGGCTTCAGGGTAGACCTCCAGCGCGCCAATCAGGCCGGCCATCACCGGCAGCGCCCCGGCCAGCGTATCGTAGGCGTCGAAGACAGCCTCTTTGTCCTCTTGAAGATCCTTGTCGTAGGTAGACGGGAGGCCCTTGAGCGTGACAAGTAGGGCGGTGAGATGGCCGACCAGCCGGCCGCACTTACCCCGGGTCAGCTCCAGCGTGTCCGGGTTTCGTTTCTGCGGCATCAGGCTCGAGCCAGTGCAATAGGCGTCGTCGATGCGCACGAAGCCAAAGCCCGGCCCGGCGAAGAGGATGAGCTGCTCCGCGAGCCGGCTGAGATGGACGCCGAGTAACGCCGCCGCGAAGAGGAAGTCGGCCGCGAAGTCCCGATCGGAGACGGCGTCCATGCTGTTAGACGCAACGGCAGCGAAGCCCAGGTCGGCTGCCAGGGCCGTGCGGTCGATAGGGAACCCGGTGCCGGCAAGGGCGCCCGAACCAAGGGGTAGCACCGCGCTGGAAGAGCGAGCCGCCGCCAGCCGCCGCCGATCCCGCTCTAGCGGCCAGAAGTGAGAAAGCGCCCAATGGCCCCAGGTTACCGGCTGCGCCGGCTGCATGTGCGTATAGCCGGGCATCGGCGCCCTTCGGTGCTGGCGCGCGCGCGCCAGCAGCGCTGCCTGTAGACTGCGGACCTGGCCGTCCAGCACATCGATGGCCGACATCAGCCAGAGCCTGAAATCCGTGGCGACCTGGTCGTTGCGACTGCGGCCCGTGTGCAGTTTGCCGCCGACGGGCCCGACGATTTCGACCAGGCGCCGCTCCACCGCCGTGTGGATGTCCTCATCTGTCGCCGCGAAGACGAACGACTCGGCCCGAAACTCCTCCGCTATCTGACGCAAGCCCTGCCTGATCTGCGTCACCTCGTCGGTGGTGAGGATCCCCGCCCGCCCGAGTGCCCGGGCCCACGCCCGGCTACCGGCCACGTCCTGATGCGCCAATCGCCGGTCAAAAGCGATGCTCGCATTGAAGGCGTGAACCTGTGGGTCGCCCTCGCCTGCAAATCGACCGCCCCAGAGTTTTGTCATACCATCACGTCCGATAATCCGCGTTGATCGTCACGTACTCGTGGGTCAGGTCGCACGTCCACACGACGGCCTCGCCGGGGCCGGCGCCCAGGCGCAGGTGGACGGAGAACTGGGCATCGGCGAAGACGCCGGCAGCGTCTTCTTCCCGAAATGGTAGCGGCGTTCCGCTTGCCAAGAGCTGGAGTGCGTCGCCATCCCGGCCGATCCAGAGGGCGGCCGCGCGCTGATCGAACGCGACGCCGGCGCGGCCGGCGGCGGCCAGGATGCGGCCCCAGTTGGGGTCGCCGCCGGCGAAGGCCGTCTTGACGAGCGGCGAGGTGGCGATGGCGTTGGCCACGCGATGGGCGGCGGCGTTATCCCCGGCGCCGCTGACACGGATGGTGACGAAGCGCCGGGCGCCCTCGCCGTCGCGCACGATGGCCTGGGCCAGCGCGACACAGACGTCGGTGAGCGCGGCGGCGAAGCGCCGGCGGTCAGGCCCGGCGACCGCGACGCCGCTGGCCCCATTGGCCAGGAGGAGGACGGTGTCGTTGGTGCTCGTATCGCCGTCAATGGAGATCCGGTTGAAACTCAGAGCGGTCGCCTCCTTGAGCAGCCCGGGGAGCGCGCCTGCCGGCAGTTGCGCATCGGTCGTGATCAGGGCCAGCATGGTGGCCAGGTCCGGGTGGATCATGCCCGCGCCCTTGGCCATGCCACCGATGGTCACCACGCCGCCGGGAAGACGCACCTGAGCGGCGATCTCCTTGGGTCGCGTGTCAGTCGTCATGATCGCCCGGGCGGCCGCCGCGCCGCCGTCCCGGCTCAGGCGGTGGGCGGCGTCGCGTATGCCGGCCGACACGCGGTCCATCGCCAGCGGCACGCCGATCACGCCGGTGGACATGACCAGAACCGCTTCCGGTTCGCAAGCCAGGCTGGCGGCCGCGAGCCGTTGCATGGCCTGTGCGTCTGCCATGCCCTGGTCGCCCGTGCAGGCGTTGGCGTTGCCGGCATTGACGACGACTGCCCGGAACGCCCCCGCCCAGCGGGCGAGCGTCTGCCGGGTCACCTGGACCGGGGCGGCCGCAACGCAATTGGTAGTGAACAGCCCGGCTGCCTGGCACGGGGCCGCGGAGACGATGAGGGCGAGATCCGGCAGACCCGAAGTCTTCAGGCCGCAGGCGACGGCCCCGGCAGTGAAACCGGCGGGGCTGGTCACCCCGCCACCGGGCACGGCAGAATGGGCCCGTTCAGTCACGTTTGAACTGCGTGTAGTCAGGGGCAGCGTACCGGGTGCGGCCGTTGCCGCTTACCTCCATCATCGCCTTGACCTTCATCTGCAGCCCGAACAAATTGATGAATCCGACGGCGTCGCTCTGGTCGTAGACGTCGTCCTTGCCAAAGGTGGCGAAGTCCTCCCGATAGAGGCTGTTCGGACTGTGGCGCCCGATGACGATGGCGTTGCCCTTGTATAGCTTGAAGCGCACCCATCCGCTCACGGTTTGCTGCGTCTGGTCAATGAACGCCTGGAGCGCCTCACGCAGCGTGTGGTACCACTTGCCGAAGTAGACGAGCTCGGCGTAGCGCAGGGCGATCTGCTCCTTGTAGTGCGCCGTGTCTCGGTCGAGACAAAGCGACTCGAGCTCGCGCTGCGCGGCGTACAGCAGGGTGCCGCCGGGCGTCTCGTAGACCCCGTGGGACTTCATGCCCACCAAGCGGTTCTCGACGAGATCCACCCGGCCGACGCCATGACGGGCGCCGAGCTGGTTGAGACGGATGATGATGCCTGCCGGGCTCAACCGCTCGCCGTTCACGGCTACGGGCACACCCGCCTCGAACTCAACCTCCACCACCTCCGGCGCATCCGGCGCCAGCTCCGGCGCCGTCGTCCACAGGTACATGCTCTCTTCCGGCTCGAGGGCCGGGTTCTCCAGGATGCCGCCCTCGTGCGACATGTGCCACAGGTTGGCGTCCCGGCTGTAGATCGATTTCTCGGAATGGGTGACCGGTACGTTGTGCCGGCGGGCGTAGTTGAGGGCGTCCTCCCGCGAACGAATCTCCCACTCGCGCCAGGGCGCGATCACCTTGAGCGTGGGATTGAGCGCCTTGTAGGTCAGCTCGAAGCGCACCTGGTCGTTGCCCTTGCCAGTGCAGCCGTGGGCCACCGCGTCGGCGCCCTCCGCCTCGGCAACGGCCACCTGCCACTTCGCGATGAGCGGACGGGCGATAGACGTCCCGAGCAGATACTGTCGCTCGTAGATCGCGCCCGATTGGAGCATCGGAAAGAGGAAGTCCGCGGCAAACTCATCGCGCAGATCCTCGATGATCACCTGCGAGGCGCCGCTGGCCAGGGCCTTGGTCTCCAGGCCGACGAGCTCCTCCTCGGGCTGGCCAATATTGGCGCAGAAAGCGATGACCTCGCAGCCGTAATTCTCGCGCAGCCACGGGACGATGACCGACGTGTCGAGGCCGCCGGAATAGGCCAGGACTGCTTTCTTGACCACTGGTCTGGGCATATTTCACTCCTTGATAGGGGTCGGCGTCGCCGGGCCGGAGAAGACCTCTCCCGACAGAAGACGGACGCCGGCCGCATCGACGAAGGCACGCGGTCGGGCCTTCGAACTTTGTCAATGGGGCCGGCCCCAGGACTGGCTGGCCGGCGACCAGCGAAGCACCATGGCCGTCTCGTCGCAGTTGTCCTGGAGCGGGCAAAGCTGGCAGTCTTTCCAGACCTTGAGCGGGAACTGCTCGCGGTCGCTGACCTCAAAGCCCAGGCGGGCAAAGAAAGCGACTGCCCGCGTCAGCGTAAACACCGTGGGCACCGACCGCTGCACCGCCAGGTCAAGCAGGCCATGGACGATGTCGCTGCCCCATCCCTGTCCCTTGACGACGTCGGCCACGGCCAACGAGCGGACCTCGGCGAGGGTGCCGTTGTAGTGGAAGAGCGAGCCGCAGGCGACCACCTGGCCGTCGCGGAGACCGACGAGCCAGTCGGCCAGGCTGTCGGCAATCGATTGGGCCGAGCGCGGCAGCAAATCGCCGCGCCGGGCGTGCTCGTTAACCAGCCGCGCGATGGCCGGGACATGTTCCGGCGCTGCCGCCG
>JBFGLK010000381.1:0-4268 GCA_041576195.1 Promineifilaceae bacterium (SeqCode) | reverse complement strand
TGGAGACCGATGCCGACGGCGAGCAGGGCGAGCGCCCCCACGGTCATCGACACGGCGGTGACCGCCAGTGGGCTCAGGCGCTCGGCGCGGTTGACGGCGCGGCCGAGGAGCCCGCTGCCGGCGTTGGCGGCCAGGGCGATGGCCGCGGCGACCAGCCCGGCCACGGACACCGGCCCCTGGGCCGCGGCCGGCGAACAGTAGACGATGGCGCCCGCAGCGGCGAGCACCAACCCGGCCCACTGGACCGGGCGCGTGGGCTCGGCCAGCAGCGCGCCGGCCAGCAGGGCGACGGCGGCCGGGCTGAAGCTGAGGATCAGGTTCGTGGTGATGGCCGGCAACAGGTCCAGGCTGACGAACATGGCGCCCTGGGTGACGGCGTAATAGATGAGGCCGAGCGCGACCAGGCGCCACCAGAGACGGCCCGGCGCCCGGCGCAGCGGCGCCAGCTGGCCGGCGCGCCAGCCAATCGCCAGGAGGATGGCGCTGGCCAGACCGTACCGCAGGCCGGCGAAGGTGAGCGAGGGGATGTCGCGCAAGCCGATCTTGATCAGGACCCAGGACGTGGCCCAGAGGAACGTGACGAACAGGGCCTGGAGAGCGGCCCAGCCGCGAGGGGGAAGCCGGCGCATGGCCCGATTGTAGGCCCCGGCTGGGTGGCCGGCAACGCGCCCGGTCTCAAGAATCCTAGCGGTGGAGCGAGGAGCCCGCCCTAGGCATTTGTCCCGGCTTGAGCGTACCGCTATTCGCCAAACAGGGCGGCGTTGATCTCTTCCAGCGATTCCGCGCGCGGCGAGCGGCCGCGCACGGCGTCGTAAAACGCCGGGTCGTAGCGGCGCGAGCGCACGGGGATCGGCATGCGCACGCCCCACCCCAGGAGTAAGACCTCTTCTTTCTCCTGCAAGCGCGCCAGCATGCCGCGCAGCTGCTCCCGCCCGGCCAGGCCGGTCAGCACGGCGCGGATATCGTCCTCGTCGCCCAGCCAGCCGGTGATGCGCGTGCCGAGCTGAGACATCACCTCGTCGTCGATGCCCGAGGGCCGCTGGTCGACGACGAGCAGGGTGACGAAGTACTTGCGCAGCTCGCGGGCGATGACACCGAACGCGGTCTGGGAGGAGAGGGCGGGGCTGAGCAGCTTGTGCGCTTCCTCGACGGTGATGACCAGCGGGCGGGGCTGGGGCTGGCCTAGCCCCTTGTGCCCCTCGGTGCGGGCCACCCAGTGCTCGCGGATGCGCCGGGTGAGCAGGTTGGAGACAAGCAGGTAGTCCAGCTCCCGGTCGAAGTCGCCGAAGCTGAGGATAACGTGGCGGCCGTGCTCCAGCTTGTCGATGATGGCCGAGACGGCGTCGGCCGCCGGTTTGGCCCGCACGTAAGGCCGATCGTAAATCTGCTTCAGGTTGCGGTGCAGGGCCAGGGCCGAGGCCGGGTGGATGTTGTTGTCCTGGGCCCAGCCCTCGACGGAGTCGGGTGCCGGCATTGTCCGCTCCCGCCCGGTCTCGGACACTTCAGTCACTGTCTTGGCCGGCTCGAGAGCCATGAAGCGGGCGAACCAGTCGTCGCCGAAGGCGCGACGCAGGGCGGCGAGCACGGCCGGCACGGTCTCGCGCAGGTTGAGCGTCGTCCCCAGAAGCATGATGTCGTCGGTCGTGAAGTCGCGCAGCGAGAGCTCGAGCGTGAAGTCCGGGCTGTGGGCGCCAACGCGGGCGCCGGCGCCGAGACCGGCCACCTGCACCTTCTCGCCAAACAGCGACTTGAGCCCCCAGACCCGCACCCCACGATCGGCGTCCTGGTCGTCGAACGCGTACTCATTGTGCATGTCGAAGACGAGGGCCGCGGCGACGTCCTGGCTCATCAGGCCGGCCAGGACGATGCGCGTGAGGAAGCTCTTGCCGGTGCCGGTGGCGCCGAAGATGCCGCTGGAGCGCTTGACAAAGCGCTTGAGGTCGAGCTGGACCGGGTGGCCCTGCTCGATGGTGTAGCCGATGGTGAAGTCGCCTATGAAGATCTCAGCCACGTCGCCGGCGTCGGCCAGGCGGACCGCGGCGTGGTGTGCCGGCACCGTCTTCACCGGCTGCGGCCCGATCTCGCCCCGGTCCCGGGCCGCCGCGTAGGCCTCGTAGCCGTCCTCGCCGGGCTCCGGCCCCCGATCCAGCATCAGGGTGGGGTAGACGGTCAACGTCGTGAAGAGCGTGTGGCCCAACAGGGCGGCGCGGACGGCCGGGCTCTGGCGGTGGTCCCCTTTCTCGTCGGCGAAGCGGGGATCGGTGGCCCCGAGCTGCAGGTCGGTCACCAGGCCGTAGTAGCGCCAGCGCCCGCTGTCGCAGACGACGAAGCTGCCTTCCTGGACGGTGTCTGCCGGCACCTCCAGCCGCACGCGCAGCCCCTCGCGCAACCCGCCCCCGATAATGTAGCCGATCTGTTCGCTGTTCACGCCTGGTGTCACCTCTGTCGTCGTGTCGTCTGGAGTGTCCAGATGGTCACGCTCGAATGGGTCACGACTGTACTGCCACACCCGGTGGTTGACAAACCAGACGTACTCGCCTGGCCACGAGCGTCTGCGGCGGCATCACCCGTGTCGCCCCGCCCGCCTCCGGGTATAATCCCCCCGGAATCCGGGCGCCCCAACAACCCGGCGCCCCGGATGTTCCTCAGCACACCCCAAGCAAGATGGAGAGACGCCAGATGGCAGATCAATATGATGTGGTAGTGATCGGCGGCGGCCCGGGCGGCTACGTGGCCGCCATTCGCGCCGCCCAACTCGGCCTGAAGGCGGCCGTCGTGGAAAAAGAGGCCCTGGGCGGCGTCTGCCTGAATATCGGTTGCATCCCATCCAAGGCACTCTTAAAGAACGCCGAGCTGGCGCACACGCTGCAGCACCGGGGCAAGGAGTTCGGCTTCAGTTTCGAGAACCTGGCCCTGGACTATGGCGTGGCCTTCAAGCGCAGCCGCGACGTCTCCGGCCGCCTCGTCAAGGGTGTCGGCTTCCTCATGAAGAAGAACGGCATCGACGTCTACGAGGGCACGGGCACGATCACGGGGACCGAGTCGGTCCACGTCGATCTGAAGGACGGAGAGGCCGCCGACCTGGCCACGAAACACATCATCATCGCCACTGGCGCCCATCCCAAGCAGCTGCCCTTCGCCAGGATCGACGGCGACAAGATCATCAGCTACATCGAGGCAATTCTCACCGATGATCCGCCCAAGAGCCTGATTATCGTCGGCGCGGGTCCGATTGGGGTCGAATTCGCCTACATGTGGACTAACTACGGGGTGGACGTGACCATCGTAGAGATGCTGCCCCACCTGTTACCCAACGAGGACCCGGAAGTCAGCGAGGTCCTGGAGAAGGCGTACCGGCGGCTCGGGGTCAAGTTTCACCTGGGCGCGCGCATGAGCGAGGTGACCACCACGGACGACGGCGTGACCGTCAAGCTGGAAGGGGGCGAGGAGATCAGCGCGGAGAAGCTCATGCTGGCGATCGGCTTCGCCGCCAACACGAAGGGCATCGGCCTGGAGAATGTGGGGGTCGAGCTGAACGACATGGGCGATATCGCCGTCGACGGCCACATGCGCACCAATGTGCCCAACATCTACGCCATCGGTGACGTGGCCTCGCCCATCAAGCTGGCCCACATTGGCTCGGCCATGGGTCTCGTCGCCGCCGAAACGATCGCCGGCCACCCGACGCATCCCATCGAGAACTACCTCATGATGCCGCGGGCCACTTACTGCGTGCCCCAGGTGGCCAGCTTCGGCTACACCGAGGAGCAGGCCAAAGAAGCGGGTTACGAGGAGCTCAATATCGGCCGCTTCCCCTTCCAGCCTAACGGCAAAGCGCTGGGCCTGGGCGAGCGCGAAGGGTTTGTCAAGATCGTGGCCGATGCCCGCTACGGGGAAATCCTGGGGGCGCACATGATCGGCCCGGACGTGACCGAACTCCTGCCCGAGCTGACCCTGGCCCACGTGGCGGAGCTCACCGCCGAGGAGATCGCCCGCAACGTCCACGCCCACCCCACCCTGAGCGAAGTGCTCATGGAGGCGGCCCACGGCGTGGAGGGGCAGCCGATTCACATTTAGCCCGGCGGGCGTCGCCTCCCGGCGGCCCGTTCCCCGGAGATTTCTAGACCCCGTAGGTTTCGGAAGACCTGCGGGGTCTTTAGAACTCTACCCCCGACGACGTGGTCCGGGCCATAGGCATTTGTCCTGAATCACGGACGACGGGCGCAGCAGGCTGTGCCCCTCCAATCCAATCCCCGATCCCTGATCCC
>JBFGLK010000380.1:0-4271 GCA_041576195.1 Promineifilaceae bacterium (SeqCode) | reverse complement strand
GGCACGACGGTCCGTGCCGGCACCTCCCTCGCCCAAAGCGCCCGTCGCGTCGGCGACGGGCGCTTTGTGTCGTTCGGATCGCCTATCTTGCCCTCAGGCACCAGGTAGGTTATCTTATGAATACGACGCACCCTGGCCCTCACGCGTTGATTCGTGCTCAGGCTGCGACGGGGGGAACACAACAAGCATTCGGAGCCATCGCTCCAAGCCCATCATCGATCTCATGCGCTGGATCCGGTGCCAGTCTCCCGTTCCGCTGACCGCTATTGCCTGATAGCCATGGGCCAGTGCTCGACCGTCCTATGGCGCGCGCAAGCGCAGGTTCGGATGCCATGGGCGGCAAAGGAGGTGTAACGCGGACAAGAACGCCGGTTCGCCGTAGCCCCGTCCAATGACTGCACACGTCCACCGGACGGGTCCTGGCAAACCAATCGCACCGCAAAGACAGGAGCAGACAAAGGAGAGCATCTTGAACACCAAAGGCAAAACGCCACTTATTCTTGGCCTGATCTTGCTCGGCGGCCTCTTATTCTTCGCCCGAGGTCTGTCGATCACGCAGGCCGGCACGGCGGACAAGGTGGAGCCGGGTCTCAGGGAAAGCGTCGTGAACGAAGGCCAGGGCAAGTACCTGGTCATTCTGACGACGCAGGCCGACCTCTCGGCCGCCGCGGCAATCAGCGACTGGAGCGCCCGTGGTCAGGCCGTCTACGACGTCTTGCGCGAGACCGCCGGCAGCAGCCAGGCCGATCTCTGGGCGTTCCTCCGTGCGGAACGAGAGATAGGTAACACCACGGCATTTCACTCCTTCTTCATCGTCAATGCCATCCAGGTTACGTCGAACGTGGCCACGCTGGACACGTTGGCGGCGCGAAGCGACGTCGACCGCATCGAGGCCTCGCGGACTTTCCAGATCCCGGAGCCGACCGTCTCGGATATCGACGTCGTAGAGTGGGGTGTGGCCCGGGTTCGCGCCGATGACGTCTGGGCGGACTTCGGCCTCCTCGGTCAGGGCGTCGTGGTAGCCAACATCGACACCGGAGTAGACTACGACCACCCGGCCCTGGTGAACCAATATCGGGGCAACCTGGGCGGAGGCGTCTTTGACCACGACTTCAACTGGTGGGATCCTTCCATGATATGCGGCGTGCCCAGCCTGGTGCCCTGTGACAACAACAACCATGGCACACATACGATGGGCACGATGGTTGGTGACGACGGCGGCGCGAATCAGATCGGCGTGGCCCCAGGAGCCACCTGGATCGCGGCCAAGGGTTGCGAGTCGAGCTCTTGCTCGAACTTCGCCCTCTTGAGCTCAGCCGAGTGGATCCTGGCTCCCTGCCCGGCGGGCGTGGCCCCTGGCCATCCAAGCTGTGATCCCGACATGCGGCCGCACGTCGTCAACAACTCCTGGGGTGGCAGCGGCGGCGACGTCTGGTATATGGCGTCAGTCAATGCCTGGCGTGCTGCCGGCATCTTCCCCGCCTTCTCCGCCGGCAACGCCGGCCCCGGCCCCGGCACCATTGGCTCGCCAGGCGACTATGCCCAGAGCTTTGCCAGCGGCGCCACCAACATCAACGACATCATTGCCAGCTTCAGCAGCCGCGGCCCGTCTACCCTGACCAACGAGATCAAACCCGACGTGAGCGCCCCGGGCGTCAGCGTGCGTTCGTCCATCAATGGCGGCGGCTACGCCAACTTCGACGGCACCTCGATGGCCAGCCCTCACTCGGCCGGCTGCGTCGCGCTGCTGCTATCGGCGGACCCGTCGCTGTCGATCAATGCCGCCGAAGATCTGCTGCGCGACAACGCGGTGGATCTGGGCCCTATTGGCCCTGACTTCGACTACGGCTATGGCCGTATCGACTGCTATGAGGCAGTCGTCGACGCCCTGCCGGGTTGCCCGCCCCGCTTCATCGACACCGCGCTGGGCCCGAACATGACGTTCGACCTGTCGACCGGCTCCAGTTCCGGCTCGCTGCTCATCGTGGTGGCCACGCCAAGCGGGTCGGCGACCGTTGGGCCGTTCAGCCTGCCGGCAAACTTCTGCCAGCCTATCCAGACCGGCTACGTGCCAACCAATCCGCCCGTCGTGGCTGTTGGTGGCATCATCTACGGGGGCGGCGGCCCCACGGTGCTTGACTTCGAACCAGTGCCGTAAGGGTTCTCGCCCTCTGGCCCCTGGCGCCAAGCGAGCCCTCTTCGTGTCCTGAAGGACTCGAAGGGGGCTCTTCACTATCCGGTCCGCGCGTCACCACGCCGTGACGCGCGACAGCGTCAGGGCATGGTGCGCCTGCCGACCGACGCGAGCCTCAGCCATTCACCCGGTCAGGCGAAGACCTCGTAGAGGCTTTGCGTCGCGCTCGCCCACTCGATCAGCCCCTCGGAGCCCTGGAACCAGGCCAGGTACTCCTCGTCTTCGCCGAGCTGGCTCGTCATTTGCTCCATGCTGGCCAGCGAGTCGAAGCGCACGACCAGATGGGCGCGATAGACGGCGCCGCCCAGGTTGCCCAGCACCTGGGCGTCCAGGCCGTAGTGCTCTTTGAACCAATGCGCCAGCTTCTTGACGTGCTCGATGCCGGCATAGCGCTTGCCGGGAATGAGCGTGACGGTGAACGCGCTGTAATAAGCCATGGGATGCCTCCTGTATGTGGGCCGGGAGGGCAGGGATGGGCCGTGTGGCGCCCGGCAGGATCAGTGGCGACGGAGCGGCGAAGTGAGGGGAGTCGGATTAATTGTAGCATGGCCGGTCAACGCGGCCGGCAGGTTCGCTCAGGGATGTCCGGGGCGTCGAGACGTGGTGCTGCCGGCAGCCCGGTCAGCGCCCGGCGATCTCCCGACGGACGACGGGGGCCACGGCCGTGCCCAACAAATCGATGGCCCGCATCACCTGCTCGTGGGGCATGGTGCCGACGCTCAGCTGCAGCAGGAAGCGCTGGTGGCCGAAGATCTCGTGCTGGAACAAGATCTTCGCGATCACCTCGTCGGGGCTCCCGACGAAGTTGGCGCCGCGGAGCGCCCGGGAGGCGTCGAACTGCGGCCGGGTGAGCGGCGGCCAGCCGCGCTCGCGCCCGATCTTGTTCATGACCAGCTGAAAGGCGGGGAACGCCTCGTCGGCGGCCTGCTGGCCGCTTTCGGCCAGGTGACCGTGGGCGTTGATGCTGAGGCTCAGCCCCGCGGGGTCGTGGCCGGCGCGACGGGCGGCCTGGCGATAGAGGGCCACGAGCGGGGCGAACTGCTCCGGGCGGCCGCCGATGATGGCCAGGGCGAGGGGGAGGCCCAGCGTGCCGGCACGCACGACCGACTCCGGCGTGCCGCCGACGGCGATCCAGACGGGGAGCGGCTGCTGAATCGGGCGCGGGTAGACGCCCTGGCCCGTTAACGGAGCCCGGTGCCGGCCTGACCAGATGACCCGCTCCTCCTGGCGCAGCCGCAACAGCAGCTCGAGCTTCTCGGCGAAGAGGGCGTCGTAATCGCGAAGGTCGTAGCCAAAGAGCGGGAACGACTCGATGAATGAGCCCCGCCCGGCCATGATCTCGGCCCGGCCCCCGGAGATGAGGTCGAGCGTGGCGAACTGCTGAAAGACGCGCACCGGGTCGTCCGAGCTCAGCACCGAGACGGCACTGCTCAGGCGGATGGTCTTCGTGCGGGCCGCCGCCGCGGCCAGGACGACCGCCGGGGCCGAGGAAATGAAGTCGGGCCGATGGTGCTCGCCGAGCCCAAAAACGTCCAGGCCGACGCGATCGGCCAGCTCGATCGCCTCGAGCAGATCGCGCATGCGCTCGGCCGGGCTGATCAGGTGGCCCGTGTGCGGGTCCGGGGTCAGCTCCGCAAAGGAGTAGAGGCCGATCTCGAACGGTCGTGTAGCGCTCATCATGTCCTATCTGCGGCGATCGGATGGGAGGGACCGGCATCGGTCGCCGCCGGTATTATACAGGCCGCGCCATGATGGGCCCGGGGCGCGATCCGATCCGGGCGGGCGTTGGCGGCTAGTCACCGGTGCGGCTCCAGACCTCGTGGGGAATATCGCGGGCGTCCAGAAACGCTTTCAGGCCCGCCGCCCGATCGCCGCTGAACCGCGCGCTTAGCGCGGCGAGGATGTCCGTCGTCACGCCCAGGGCGGCCGCGAGGGCGGGCAGATCGGGGGCGCGCACCAGAAGGATCCGACTTAGTAGCGCCGTCAGCGTCCTCAGCTCGGATGACCCGGTGCGTGTCTTCCAGGACTTCGCCACGCTCGACCTCATCTCCGGGGGCCGGGCCGAGATCATGGCCGG
>JBFGLK010000379.1:0-4274 GCA_041576195.1 Promineifilaceae bacterium (SeqCode) | reverse complement strand
GGGTGGCGCGCCCGGCGGAGCGGCGTATCTCGGCGACGTCGCCATATCGGTCGAGCGAGCGGTGGCGCAGGCGGCGGCGGCCGGCCATGAGCCCCTTGCGGAGCTCCAGCTCTTGCTGATCCACGCCGTTTTGCATCTCCTGGGCCACGACCACGCCTTGCCGGCAGAGAAGACGGCCATGTGGCGGGAGCAAGCCGCCGTGCTTGCCGAGTTGGGCGTACGCGTCCGCCTGCCTGAGTGAGGCCGCCGGCCGCCGCGCGCCACCACCGATGAGCGGGCCATTGCGGGACCAGGGGCGGGAGGAGCTGTACAGCCGGGCGCGGGCCTTCCACTACGCATTTCGGGGATGGGCCTATGTACTGCGCACGCAGCACAACGCCTGGATCCACGCGCTGGCCAGCATGGCCGTGGTCGCGCTCGGGCTCTGGCTCGGCCTGACGCGGCAGGAATGGGCTATCCTCATCCTGGCGATGATGATCGTCTGGACCGGGGAGTTCCTCAACACGGCCCTGGAGGCGGTGGTCGACCTGGCTCACCCCGACCGGCACCCGTTGGCGAGAGTAGCCAAAGACGTGGCCGCCGCGGCCGTGCTCGTGGCCGCGCTTGGGGCGGCGCTGACCGGCCTGCTCATTCTCGGGCCGCCGCTCTGGGCGCGGCTCGTCGGCTGACAGCCGGCTGCTATCCGGGCTGGCGCGGCAGCTTTTCCGGCGGGATGTCGCGCAATAGCGGATTGCCCGCATCGCGCGCCGAGAGGATGGGATCGCTCACCCCCCAGTCGACACCCAGCGCCGGGTCATCCCAGCGAACCCCTAACTCGTCCTGACCATCGTAGTAATTGTCGACCACGTAGATGAGCGTGGCATCTGTGAGGGCCGCAAAGCCATGGGCCACGCCTGAGGGTATATACAGGCCCGCCGGCTCCGCCTCGCTCAGGTCGATGGTGGCGGTCGCCAGGTGCGACAGCGAGCCGGCGCGCAAGTCGGCGAGGCCCACCCGTACCCGGCCCCGGGCCAGGTACCAGTAATCGACCTGACGATGGTGGTAGTGGAGGCCGCGCAACACCCCCGCTGCCGAGTCGGACCGATTGGTCTGCACGATCTCCCAGCTCCGCTGCGGAAACCACGACTTGCGGAAGGTCTCCAGAAAACGGCCGCGCTCGTCGGCGAAACTTTGCAACCGGACCATCACGACGCCGGCGATGGGCTCGAAGGGAATGAACTGCGGCATGGGACTCCTTGGTGGGACCGGCGTGGCCGCGGGACTAGCGGCGCCGGAGATTGCTGAGGAAGAACCAGATGTTCGCCGGGCGCTCGGCCAGACGGCGCATGTAATAGGGGTACCAGGCCGTGCCGTAGGGAACATAGACGCGCAGGCGATAGCCCTGAGCGGCCAGCTCGAGCTGGCGCTCGCGCCGGATCCCGTAGAGCATCTGAAACTCGAAGGCATCGAGCGGGATGCGCTGGTCGCGGGCGAAGGCCTGTGTAGCGGCGATCATGCGGTCGTCGTGCGTGGCGATGCCGGCATAGACACCGTTACGCCGCGCTTCCGCGCTCAACAGGCGCCGCATCAACCGCACGAAGCTGGCGTCGGTGTCGGCCTTGCGCGGATAGGCGACCTCTGGCGGTTCCGCGTACGCGCCTTTACACAGGCGAACCCACGCCCCTTCGGCGACGAGACGCTCGACGTCGGCGGCGCTGCGAAAGAGATAGGACTGGATCACCACCCCGGTGTTGTCGTAGCCGTGTTCGTCCCGCAGCGCCCGGTAGATCGCCAACGTCGTGTCCGTCCACGGGGAGTCCTCCATGTCGATGCGCACCCGATTGCCATAGCGTCGCGCCCGCTCCAAGATCAGGCAGAGATTGCTCTCAGCGAGCGCCGGGTCGATCTTCATGCCCAGTTGCGTCAACTTCAACGAGACGTTCGCCTCCACGCCCTCCGCGGCGATGGCGTCGAGGAGCGCCAGGATCTCGTCGCGGGCGGCCGCCGCCTGGACGGCATCGGCGACGCTCTCGCCAAGGAAGTCGAGGGTGACGAGCAAGCCCTGGTCGTTTAGCGCGCGCGTGACCCGCATCGCCTCGTCGCGCGTTTCACCGGAGACGAACCGGTTGGCCGCCTGCCAGGCCAGCGGCAGGCGCGTGACGGCGTCCCGAGCCCAGCCGGCCCCCGACAGATAGATTAACAGCCGGCGCAGCCACGCCTCGCCGCGCAGGCTGAAGGCAACCGCGACGGCGACGAGCGTGAGCCACCACAGCCAGGGAGCTATCGAGCGGGATGCGCCTTGCGCGGGATCGGACATGGTTTGTCTAGATGGCCAGCAACGAATAGCCGCCGTCGAGGATTATCGTCTGCCCGCAGATCATCCGGGCGGCCGGTCCGGACAGGAAACAGACCAGGTCGGCGACGTCATCGGGGGTGCAGAGGCGCCCGGCAGGGGTGCGCGCAACGACGCGGTTCGCTATGGCGTCCTCCGCCTCGCGGTAGGTGGCGAAATGGCTCAGGGCGTCGGTGAGGACCAGGCCCGGTGATACGGCGTTGACGGCGATACCTTGTGGCGCGAGCTCGGCACCCAGGTAGCGGACCAACGCCTCCAGCGCCGCTTTAGACGCACCCACGACCACGTACTCCTCCATGACCCGGACCGACCCGAGGCTGGTGATCGCCACGATGGCGCCGCCGCCATGAACGGCCATCAGCGGAGCGGCATGCTGTGCGCCGAAGAGGAGACTCCGGGCGTTGATGTTCATCGTCCATTCCCAACCGCGTGGCCTCTGCGCCATGGCCGGCCGATTGTAGCCGCTCGCCGCGTTATGTACGTAGACGTCGAGTCCGCCGAACACCGCTTCCGTCGCTCTGAATAGCTCCTGCAGCTCGTCCAAATCGCCGACGTTGGCCTTCACCACGAGCGCCTGTCGGCCCAGCGCGCGTATCTCGGCGGCGGTCTCCTCCGCCGGGGCGCGGTTGCGAAAAAAGTTGACCACGAGGTCGGCCCCCTCGCGGGCGAAGCGGAGCGCCAGCGCCCGCCCGATGCCGCGCCCGGATCCGGTGACGAGCACCACCTTATCCTCGAACTGGCCCATACGCTTCCTTATGCCGGACCGCCACGGGCCGCGGCGTGCACATTGTAGCGCCGGCCGGCGCCGGGGCAAAGCGAGGGGGGCACGGGGATGCCGGCACGGCGGACCTGCGAGTATAATCCTGCGAAACCGTTTCAGGCAGGCGAGTCGCCGGCACCCACGCCGGCGGCAGTGTAGGCCACGACCGCGAAGGAGAGTAACAATGGCTGAACGAAAGGCCGAAGCAATCTGGGAGGGGACGCTGCGAGAAGGCGCCGGGCGTATGCGCTTCGGCAGCGGCGCGTTTGACGGGCCCTATACGTATGCCTCCCGCTTTGAATCGGGCGAGGGCACAAACCCGGAGGAGCTGATCGGGGCCGCGCACGCGGGCTGCTATTCGATGTTCTTGTCCGCGCTCCTGACCAACGCCGGTTTCACGCCGACGCGTGTCGCCACGACGGCGACCGTTCACCTGGGGCGGGTCGACGGCGCGCCGACGATCACGCTGATCGAGCTGGACACGCACGCGGTCGTCCCGGGCCTCGACGAGGCCACGTTTGCCGAGAAGGCGGCGGCGGCCAAGGCCGGCTGCCCGGTCTCCAAGGCGTTACGGAGCACGGAAATCAGCCTGACCACCACGCTGCACGACGCGGCATAGATCGGTGCGGGCGATGCACAAATGGGGGCACGAGCGTGCCCCTTTTTGCTGTAGGAGCCGTCGATCACACGGGACGGTTGCGCACACCTCATGAAGATCCACGAGGCCAAAAGGCTGCCGGCATCTTTCTATGCCCGCACGGCGCGCGCCGTGGCCCGCGATCTGCTGGGGCAGCGCCTCGTCCGGGTCGTCAATGGGCAGCGAGTCGCCGGCCTGATCGTGGAGACCGAAGCGTATTGTGATAGCGACGAGCCCGACCTGGCGTGCCAAGGCAGCCGCAATCGCGGGAGGCCGAGGGGGCGTACGGCGGTCATGTTCGGGCCGGCGGGCCACGCCTACGTCTACTTCACCTACGGCATGCACTGGCTGTTCAACGTGGTGACGGGCCAGGATGGCCAGGCCAACGCCGTGCTGGTGCGGGCCCTGGCCCCCGATGAGGGGGAGGGGGTCATGGCAGCCCGGCGCGCCGGCCGGCGCAGGGCCGAGTGGACTAACGGGCCGGCGAAGTTGGCCCAGGCTATGGCCATCGACGGCGCGCTAAACGGGGCACACCTTTTCCGCCC
>JBFGLK010000378.1:0-4286 GCA_041576195.1 Promineifilaceae bacterium (SeqCode) | reverse complement strand
TCGACGGCCCCTTTGCGGACTTCATGGCCGTCTTTGACGGACCGAGCACGGCTGGCGACCGCGTCCGCATTCTGATACATTTCCTGGGTCGCGTAAACTCCGTAACCGTGGAGACCGGACTGCTGGAAGAGGCGCCGCGCAACGCTCAGATGACGGCGCCGAAGCTACCACGCCGTTCGCGTGGCCGCGGCCGCAAGATCCGGGTCGACTAACCGACCATGGCGCACATGATGTGGCCGCGGATAGCGGTAGTTACGCCTGGGGCGAAGAACAGAAGCTCGCGACACGCGATGGGCGGCCAACCCATCGACGCGTTTTGGTGCCAAAAGAGCCAAGACCTGAATCCGCTGAAATCGTCTGTCGGATGCCCGCACCGGCGTGAGGCCTTGCCCGCGCGTCTTTGGGGCAACCTGGCAGCGTGGCCGGCGGCCGCGGGTTGAGTCGGGAAGCCAGCGCGTAACGCGCGCCGGGAGCGCCCGTGAGGCCGGATCCGCGGGGCGGACCTGCCGGCATCGACCCAAACACTCTCTGTCGTAGCCCCTGCTCCGGAGAGTGGACATAGTAGACATAATCCGGCCAACTCGTCGCCGGCGGGCGGAGCGATCCTCCCGAACGATCGATAGCAGACAAAGACCGCATACCCCCGGGCGCCGCCGCCCTTACCCAGAAGGCAGGCGGCGCCTCGATATCCCACCGGCCGGGTGGCCCGGTTCGCCACCCACCGCTTCTCCACATAGAATACACAGTCAGGGGCTCGTCACCCGCGTCAGGCACCCGGACCGGCGCGCGTGAAGGACATTATGGAACTTCATCAAATCTGGATCCTCGCCCGGCGTTGGGCCCGGCTGCTCGTCCTGGGACTCATCCTGGGCCTGGCCGCCGGCTACTACTACACGGACAACCAGGTCCCGATCTACCAGGCCGGGACCAAAGTGATGGTCATGCGCAACCGGCAGAGCGACGTCGCCTCCGGCAGCGACCTGAGCGCACAGGAGCTCATCCAGACCTACATCGAGCTGGTCAACACGCGACCGGTCATCGAGGAGACGAGCGTGCGGCTCGGCTTCGGCGTCAGCGGCGGCCAGGTCGCCGCCCGCCGCGTCGGCAACACCTCCCTCCTCGAGGTGACCGTGCGCGACGACAACCCGGAGGAGGCGGCCCTGATCGCCAACCAGGTGGTCGAAGTGCTCATCGAGCAAAACGAGCTGCTGCAGATGGGCCTCTTCTCCCAGTCGGAGGAGAGCCTCCAGGCGCAGATCGCCCAGGTCGAAGAGCGCATGTTCATGCTCCAGGACGAGATCGAAGCCAGCACTGAAGAGAGCCTGGAGTCGCGCGAGGCGCGGCTGGCCGAGGAGAAGATGACCCTGGAGACCCAGATCGCCGACCTGCGTCTGGAGATCGCTACTCTAGAGGTGGAGATCGAATCGCGGACGCCGCGCGCCACGTCGCTGACCCAGCCGGTCCCGACGCTGTCCGCCCGGGAGAGCGACCTCTTGAGCACGAAGCGGGCCGAGCTGGCCCAGAAGCAGTTTGAGCTGCAGCTGGCGCAGGCGCGCTATTCGGCCCTCGTGTCCCCAACAGCGGGCAGCGGGGCGCAAGACGCAGCCAGCACCCGTACCGACCAGCGGCAGGCCACGCTCGCGCTTTACCAGCAGATCCACTCCACGCTCCTGAGCAACTACGAGGCGGTGCGGCTGGCGCGTCTGCAGAGCACAGCCCACGTGGTGCAGATCGAGCCGGCGATGACGCCGGGATCGCCGATCAGCCCGCGCCTGTTCAACAACCTGTTGCTCGGCGCGGCGCTGGGGCTTTTCCTGGCCGGCGGCCTGGCCTTCGTCATCGAGTACGCCGACACGACCTTGAAGGCGCCCACGGATGTGGCCAATGTGCTGGGCGTGCCGATCATCGGCCTGGTGGCGGAGGATCCCAAGCTGAGCGAGCCGGACAAGCTGCCGTATGTCATGCGACATCCCCGGTCTCCCCTGGCGGACGGCATGCGCAGTCTGCGCACTAACCTGGAGTTTGCCAGCGTCGACCGCCCGTTGAACACGCTTCTGGTGACGAGCCCGGGCTCGGGCGCGGGCAAGAGCACGCTCTTGAGCAACCTGGCCGTGACCATGACCCGCACTGGCCAGCGCGTGCTCGTCGTCGACGCCGACCTGCGGCGCCCGTCGCAGCACCATGCCTTCCGCCTGCTCACCAACAACCGTGGCTTGACGACGTTGCTGGTCGAATCGGCGGCGAGCCGGACCAACGGGCACGAGCCGCGGCTCGACTACTACTACCAGGCCACCGAGCAGGAGGACCTGTACGTGATGGCCTCTGGCCCGCTGCCGGCCAACCCGGCCGAGCTCCTCGGCTCGCGCGAGATGGCCGACCTGTTGGCCCGCTTGCAGGAGCAGTTCGACGTCATCCTGATCGACGGGCCGCCCGTCCAGGTCGCGGACGCGCTGGTGCTGTCCGCCAAGGTCGACGGCATCTTGCTGGTCATGACGCCGGGCGAGACCCGCGTTGACGACGCCCGGATGATTGTGGAGCAGCTCGATCGGGCCGGCGCGCGCCTGGTCGGCGTGGTCATGACGCACATCCCTAAGCGTTACGCCACCTACTATGGCCTCTATTGGGGCTATCAGTCAGGCGAGCTATCGCACGTCTACTATGGTGAAGCCAGCAAGACGACGCCCGGTGGGCTACGCGGTCTGGGCCTGCGCCTGCTGGGTCGCGGGCGCGCCGACGGGAACACCCAGGGCCGGTCGCGCCGCGGGAAGAAGGCCAAGCGCGCCCGCCAGCCGGCGGAGACCGAGAGCGTTTAGGTGCCGGCACACGGCGGTCGGGGCGGGGCGAGCCACCGGTGGAAACAGGACAAAACGAATCGTGGGTAGGGACATGATCACACTGGACTCGGTGGTCGCAGTCGCCGACGACCTTATCGCGGCGGACCTGGGCGAGGAAATCGCCATCTTGCAGTTGAGCGACGGCATTTACTACGGCCTGGACGCCGTGGGCGCCCGGATCTGGTCCTTGATTCAGGAGCCGACCGGCATCCAGGCCGTGCTGGACACGTTGCTGGCCGAGTATGATGTCGAGCCGGCGCGTTGCCAGAGCGACCTGATGGCCTTGTTGCAGCAACTGGCGAGCGAGAAGCTCATCGTTATCCGGGATGGCGCGGCGACTGCGTAGGTGGCTGGCGCTGCCGGCAGCGGAGCGCGCCGGCCTGTGGCGGGCGTTCGCCTGGTTGGCGCTTATGCGTCTCGGCTTGTGGCTGCTCCCTTTTCGCACGATGCGGCGTCTCTTGCGGGGCGTGGCCGTCGCCGGGAGCGCGGCCGGCGCCGGGAAGGCTCTGGCGCCCGAGCGCGTTGCCTGGGCCGTGGACGTGGCCAGCCGCTACGTGCCGGCAGCCACCTGCCTGCCGCGCGCCCTGGCGACCTACACGCTGTTGCGGCGCCAGGGCGTCCCGGCGACCGTGCGCATCGGCGTGAAAAAGGGCGCCGGCGGCGGCCTGGAAGGCCACGCCTGGGTTGAGCACGAGGGCCGGGTCCTCATCGGCGGCACGGCCAGCCCCTCCCATTTTCAACCGTTACTATCCTTGGCCAGAGTCAATGAGCGGGATCGCGGGACTATACTACCCTGACGGCCGGCCGGTCGACCCGGCCGACCTCGGGCGCATGGCCGACGTCCTGGCGCACCGCGGCCCGGACGGCGCGGACGTCTGGCTGGACGGCCCGGTCGGCCTGGCGCATCGCATGCTGCACACGACGCCCGAGTCGCTGGCCGAGCGCCTGCCGGCCGTGAGCCCGCGGACGGGCTGCGTCATCACGGCGGACGCCCGGCTGGACAATCGGGACGAGCTGCTTGCCGCTCTCGACCTGGCGGCCGAGCGGCCGGCGACGATCGCCGACAGCGCGCTCATCCTGGCCGCCTACGAGCGGTGGGGCGAGCGCTGCCCGGAGCGGCTGCTGGGCGATTTCGCCTTCGCCATCTGGGACCCCCGCGAGCGGCGCCTGTTCTGCGCCCGGGACCACATGGGCGTGCGGCCGTTCTACTACTACGCCGGGCGGGATGTGTTCGCTTTTGCGTCGGAGATCAAAGGGTTGTTGGCCGTCCCGCAGGTGCCGCGCCGGCTGAACGAGCGGCGGGTGGCCGAATACCTGGACCGCGACTTCGAGGACACCGTCATCACGTTTTACGAGGGCGTCCTCCGGCTACCGCCCGCCCACTGCCTCACAATTGGGCCCGAAGGCATCGACGTTTGGGCGTACTGGACGCTGGACCCCACCCGGGACGTG
>JBFGLK010000377.1:0-4293 GCA_041576195.1 Promineifilaceae bacterium (SeqCode) | reverse complement strand
CGTCGGCGTCCCGGGCAACCTGCCCTACGTCATCACCGTCGGCGCTGCCTCTGATAACTACACGCCAGACGACCCGTCGGACGACAAGCTGGCCACCTTCTCGGCGGCCGGGCCGACCGTCGAAGGCTTCGTCAAGCCCGACATCCTGGCCCCCGGAGGGCACATCAAGGGCCTGGCGCCCGCGACGAGCACCCTGGCCCAGATGTTCCCGCAATGGAAAGGCGACGACGACTACTTCACCATGTCGGGCACGTCGCAGGCGACCGCCGTCGTCAGCGGCATTGTTGCCCTGATGCTGGAGGCGGATCCCACCCTGACGCCGGACGACGTGAAGTGCCGGCTGATGACGGCGGCCCGCCCGGCCGTGGACGCAAACGGCCAGCTGGCCTACAGCATATTCCAACAGGGGGCTGGCCTGGTCGACGCCTTTGCCGCCATCAACAACACGGTTGCCGGCTGCGCCAATCAAGGGCTGAATATCGCCAACGACCTGGCGGGTATTGAACACTATCAGGGCGCCGCCATGCAGGACGAAGACGGTAACTACACGCTGGCCAACCAGACGGGCTTCGCCTGGTCCGGCGGCTTCGCCTGGTCCGGCGGTTTTGCCTGGTCGGGCGGCTTCGCCTGGTCCGGCGGTTTTGCCTGGTCCGGTGGCTGGGCCTGGTCGGGCGGCTTCGCCTGGAGCGCCGGCGTCGACTGGGACGGCTTGCCTATCTGGTCCACCACGACGGCCAATGCCGGCACCTGGGTTGGCCAGGAGTAAGCAGGGCCATCGGCCATTTCATCACCTCCGGACGCCACCAGCAAACACCGCGAGCACGTCATGAACCCGCCAGACGCCACCAACGCTCCCAAGGGTAGACTGCGCAGACTTCTCCTCATCGCCGGTGGCCTGGCCCTACCCCTTCTCTCTGGTTTCATCTGGACCGGCGGCATCATCCCGCTCCTGCTCTAGACCCCTCCGGTCCGGCGCTACCCCGGCCGCCGCGTGACGCCGGCGGCCGGCCCATTCCCACACAGCCGCGATGCCCCACCCCAGGCATCGCGGCTGCTTTTTCGCGAGGCAAGGGTTGTCCGCAATGTGGCTCCATTACGGATGGGGCGTCTGCCAGGGCGATATCCGTCGGCAAAGCTGGACGACTCGACTCCTCGACCCCATGACCTACAAGGAAAGCGAGCGCCGGCCGCCGAGGGTCCCACGGGTCCAGGCGCTCAGGTCCTTCGGTTTCCTGGCCGCAATTCGACGGTGCTATCCATGACGTAGGCGCCTCATGTGGCCGTTGCCCAGACTCGTCGGATGATCATCGCTATCTTCCCCGGGCCGTCCGGCCGATCGTCATGACTGGAGTACCAGGTTCGTGCGAAGCGTGCGCCATTTTCCCCGCAATTGCCACAATAGCATGCCGGCAGGTTACAGTGTGGCACCCGCCACGGGAGTACACTGGAGACAGTTAGACGCCCCCATGGCCGTGAGCCCGGGATCGTCACCCTGAAGCGAACATCGCGCAATGTGCGCCCACAACGAATTGAGAATCATGAAAGCGCCAACTCAACTCCACCCGAACCTCGCCAGGCTTGGCCTGCTGGTAGCTACCCTGGCACTGGCGTTCCTGGTCACAAGGGCGTCATCGCCTACCGACGCAGTCGCCAATACACCGGAACGCGAGACGGCAAGCTACATCGTGCAGGGGCAGGGCGAGGGCGATCTCGCCGGCCTGATCGCCCGTCACGGCGGCGCCATCGACCGTGACCTGGGCATAATCAATGCCGTAGCCGCCACCCTGACGCCGACGGCAGCCGCGAAGCTGGCCGCCTCCCCCGCGATCAGCGCCGTCTGGCCGGATACCCTTGTCCACAGTGCCGACTCCGCCGACCCTGGCATCGTCTACAGCCCGATCGCCGGTAGCGAGACCAAGCACGAATCATTCGACTTGGACAAGGTGACGGCCTGCGACAATAGCCGCGACTCGCTTTCGAACCCGTGGGTCGGCAGCGAAGCGGTGGCCGACCGGCACCAGGGCTACTTCTACAGCCCGACCGTCGATCCGGCCAACCTGCCACTCACGGCCAGCCTGCAGCTCGTCTTCAAGGAGAAGGACCTGGCCTGGGCCCGCGTGTGGGTCTACAAAGCGTCGACCGGGAGCTGGCTGCCATTCGATATTGACACCCAGGCCACCAATGATCTAAACATCTCGGCCCTGATTAACCTGAGCGGCGTGCTCACCGACGCGACCGACTACCAGGGACTCTGGATCAGATTCGCCGGCCACAGTGTGAGCGGCGACAACGGCAAGGCCGAGGTGGATTGCGCCCGTTTGCTGCTCAACGGCGCCGCCGTCAACCCGACTGCCGGCTATGAGGCCAAGAGCGCCAGCTTCGATCTGGACAAGGTGCGGGCGGCCGACGGCTCGCGGGACGATATGGATGAGATCGTCGAGTCGGCCACACCTCATCCGGGCCTTTATCAGCGCTATGTGTTCACGCCCACTTTCGACCCGGCCAACTTCCCGTCGCTGATTGACCTGGACGTCCGGTTCAAAGAGAAGAACCTGAGCGGGG
Organism: Promineifilaceae bacterium (SeqCode); assembly: GCA_041576195.1. GTDB lineage: Bacteria > Chloroflexota > Anaerolineae > Promineifilales > Promineifilaceae > JAGVTM01. Next base: position 1,731 of record JBFGLK010000377.1, on the reverse strand, counting down.
CCACCATAGAAGTGCTCCAGGCCTCGACGGGCCGCTGGCACCGCTTCCCCATCGATACGACGATCAGCAACGACACCATGCTCCGGTACGTGGTCGATCTGACCGATGCTCTGGAGACGCCGGCCGACCTGGCCCGCGTCGAGGTCCGTCTGCTTTTTGCCCGCACCGAGGGTGGGGAGAAGGCCGAGGTGGACAGCGCCCTGCTCCGTCTGGCCAACCTGGAAGGACTGCTCACCTCCGCCGACGCCTCCGATGCGTTCGAAGCGATGAACACCGAACTGATCTGGGCCCTGGGCAACACGGGCCAGGGCGTCGGCATCGCGGTCCTCGATTCGGGCGTCAAGAAGTACGGCGAGCTAGAGCGGGATCGTCACGGCAACAAGAACAATTACGTCGCCGGCTACGACGCCATCGATAATAAGAACAAGGCCAACGACGGTAACGGTCACGGCACCCTGGTCGCCTCGATTGCCAGCAACTCCAAGAAGAACGACGCCGGCGCCTTCTTCGGGGTGGCGCCTGACTCGGTCATCATCCCGGTGCGTGTCCTGGATCGGGATGGCGTGGGGACGTACGGCCACGTCATTGCCGGCATCCAATGGGTCATCGCCAACAAGGCCCAGCACAACATCCGGGTGATGAACCTGTCGCTCAACGCCCCGCCGCGCTCTTACTACTGGGACGATCCCCTGAACCAGGCGGTGATGGCAGCCTGGCAGGCCGGTATCGTGGTGGTCGTGTCCGCCGGCAACGACGGTCCGGATCCGATGACCATCGGCGTGCCGGCAAACAACCCCTACGTCATCACCGTTGGCGCCTTCACCGACGCCTACACCCCAGGCGACTGGTCGGACGACTACGTCCCCCCGTTCTCCTCTGCCGGTCCCACATTTGAGGGCTTCGCCAAACCCGACCTTGTCGCCCCCGGCGGGCACGTGCTCGGCGTCATGTCCGAAAGGAGTAACATGGCCCGGCAGCACCCTGAGTACAAGATTGACAAGGATTACTATCAGTTCAGCGGCACCTCGATGAGCGCCGCCCAGGTCTCCGGCGTGGTCGCCCTTATGCTCGCGGCTGATCCCGCCCTGACGCCGGATCAGGTCAAATACCGGCTCATGGCCACAGCCCGGCCGGCCGTTGACGATGCCGGCAACCTGGCCGTCAGCGTGTTCCAGCAGGGGGCCGGTCGCGTCGACGCCTTCCAGGCGACCTACGCCGACATCCAGGGCAGCGCCAACCAGGGGCTGGACATCGCCCTGGACCTGGCCGGCGTCCAGCACTATGGCGGCCACGCAATCCTAACCGAGGACGGCAACTTCGTCCTGGTTGACCGGGATGGCTTCGCCTGGTCGGGCGGCTTCGCCTGGAGCGGTGGCTTCGCCTGGTCCGGCGGCTTCGCCTGGTCCGGCAGCACCGACTGGGACGAGCCCGAAACCTGGGCGAACGGCTTCGCCTGGAGCGCCAACACGACGACCGTCTCCAGCAATACCTGGGTCGGTCAAGAGTAGATCACGCCCGACCTACGGAGCTCATCATGAAGCACTGCCGTGTCGAACGCGCCCAAAACGGATTCTCATCGTCGAGACCCGATATATCGTACAGCTGCTTCAAACGTAGGTTTGCACTGGCATTCTGCCTGGCCGTGCCGCTACTCTCCGGGTTCATCTGGACCGGCGGCATTCAACCCTTCCTGCTGCTCTAGGTCCCATCAAACGCTGCGCTCCGCCTGGT
>JBFGLK010000376.1:0-4294 GCA_041576195.1 Promineifilaceae bacterium (SeqCode) | reverse complement strand
CGCCGGCGCTTCGGGCATGATCGGCGCCAGCAGTGGCCCGCTGTCGACCAGCCGTGGCTGGGGCCGCACGATGGGAAAGGCGCGGGCGGCGAAGTCGAGGGCGTCGGTAGCCGGGCTGTAGCGGAACAGTTTTAGGGCCGGCACCCGGGCCGTCAGGTCCTCAAACAGGCGCTGGGAGCGGTATTCGACGTCGCCGCGACCGTCGGCATCGCCGTCGTAGCCGGCGTAGTCGCTCCAATAGTTGCCGCGGTCGCCGATCGTCCAGGTGTTGACCCCCGGCCGGCCACTGCCGGCGATGGCCATCTGCTCCTCGTTCTCCACGAAGCTGTTGCCGGTAAAGGCGTTGTTGCGCACGGCCGGGAGCATCTCCACGCCGATGTCGTTGTAGGCGAAGACGTTGCCCTCGAAGCGGCCGATGCTGTCCACCTCGCGGGGCGAGCCGTCCAGGTAGGCGCCGACGCGGTTGTCCAGGAACAGGTTATTCGTGGCCACGGCGTCGTCCATGTCTTTCAGGCCCACGCCGTAGCCGCTGGGGCCGCGATTACTCGCGATGGTGTTGTGCCGCAGATCCATGCGCCGGCTGTACATGAGGAAGGCCCCGACGGAGTTGTTCAGCAGCCGGTTGCCCTCGATCAGGGCGTCGTCGCAATACATGAAGTGGAGGCCGTAGCGCCCCTCGCTGACGTCGTTGCCGCGCACCGTCAGGCGCTCCGAATACCAGAGAACGACGTCGCGCCCACGGGTGATCACGTTGTCGGCGATCAGCACGTCGCTGGAGTACCAGACCCGGATCGGGTCGCCGCGCCGCTGCACGTCCAGGTCCTTGCTCGTGATCTGGTTGCCCTGGATGACACTGCCATCCGCCTGGCGCAGGTAGATGCCGAACAGGGTCTCCTCCAGCCGATTGCCCTCCACGATGGTCCGCGGCGCCTCCACGGCGATGCCGGCGTTCTCCTCGTCGAGCGAGTCGCCGCTGCCGCGGATGACAAAGCCACGCAGGGTCACGCCGGGCGCCATAATCTGGACCACGGTGCCGGTGTTACCGCCGTCGATGACCGGCCAATCGACGCCAATCAGGGTGACCGGCCGCTCCAGCCGCAGCGAGCCGTGGTAGGCGCCGCCGCGCACCGTCACGGTGGCGCCGTCGGGAGCGGAAGCCAGGGCGGCGGGCAGGTCGGCGGCGGAAATAGGCGCCGACGCCTCGCTCCCCGCGGCCGGGCGTGCCGACAGCAGGGCCAGGGCGGTGGCCAGCAGGAAGAAGAGGGTCAGGCGGCGCGGCAAAGACATGGCGTCAGGGTCCGGTGTCAGACGCCGGCATCCACCAGGGGCTTGTAGGCCCGCCGGTGGGCGACCAGCCCGGCCACGATGAGGGCCGAGGCCAGGAAGGCCAGAATAAGGCCGATATCAAACGCGGCCACCGTCTCGAACTGGCCCACCCGGCCGGTGCCCAGGATCGGGGGCACAAACGGCTTGATGGAGCTGCTCAACGGCGCCCGCGGGTCCAGATTGAGCCCGAAGTGGCGCATCCAGAAATACATATCCGCCAGGAAGACGACTGGCATGAAAAGAGCCGGCAGGGTCAGCAAGGCGGCGAAGCGGGAATGGATGAACACCGCGGCCACGAGCAGGAGGGCCAGGATGGCGATGGCGGCGATGCTCACCGAGCGCTCGAGCTGGGCGGCCTCTTCCAGGGGGCGCATGCCGATGTAGTGGTTCAGGCCGTCGATCTCCTGCACGTCCCCGACCATCCGGTTCACGTATACCTGGACCTCCAGGCCGCCCGGGTATTGGGGCGCCAGCAGGGTCATTTTCCAGTAGGGAAGGAAGATAGAGACGAGCAGCGCCAGCGCCGCGCCGGCCAGCAGGAGTGAGGGCAGGCGATAGGTCATGCGCTCTTCTGCCGGCACGTTGGCCGGCACGCGGGGCCCGACGATCTGTCTCAGGAAACTCATGGTTGTCATCTCGTTCACCGGCGAACCCGGCGGTGGGACGGCCCTTCCCGGGCCGCCCCACGCGCCAGCGTCCGCCTACTGGCTCGACGTCTGGTCGGAGGGCTTGACCAGGAGGTACCCGGTCATCTCCAGATGCAGAGCCGAGCAGAACTCGGTGCAGTAGTAAGAGAACACGCCATCTTGTGTGGCCTCAAACTCGAAGGTCACGGCCTCTCCGGGCTCGATGCTCAGGTTGATGTTGTAGGCCGGAATCGAGAAGCCGTGGGTGGCGTCATAGGCTCGCTCCACGTTGGTGATATGCCAGACGACGTGGTCGCCTTGCTCGATCTCCACATGCTCCGGCGTGAAGTGGCTGCGCACCGCGGTCATCCAGATCTCGACATGATTGCCGTCGCGGACGATGCGCTCGTTGCCCGTGGTGACTGCGTTCGGGTCCAGAGACTGAGTGTGCGGGTTCCACCCCACCTCGGGGTAGACCTCCCACGGGTTGAGCTTGTCCGCCTTGATGATCTGGGCGTAGTGCGGCTCGCCGTCGGGAATGGGCATGTCGTAGAGGAGCTGCATGTTCGTGCCGGTGCCGGCAATGTCGATGAGCTGGAAGTTCTGCGGCAGCAGCGGGCCGACGTTGGCGAAGCGGTCCACCGCCCACTTGTTCAGGGAGACTAGGTAGAGCCCGTCCGGGCTGACCGTGTCGCCCTCGGCGGCGGCGATGTGGCCCACGTTGTACTGGACCGGGGTCTTGTGCACCAGCGTCCAGTCCTCGTCGTCGTTCAGTTCGCCATAGGGGCCGCCCAGCGTCCAGCGGGCCACCGCGGTGTCCAGGAAGAGGCTGGTGTAGGCGTAGCCCTGGTTGTCGAACTGGGTGTGCAGGGGGCCGAGACCAAGCTCGACCTGCACCTCGACGACGCTGTCGAAGTCCAGGACCGGCACGCCGTAGTCATCCGGCTGATAGTTGCCGGCAGCGATCGCCGCCTGGATCTTGTCGAAGCTGTAGACGGTCACGTGCGGGTCGAGCTTGCCGGAAATGACCAGGTAGTCGCCGCCCGGGGCCACGTCCACGCCGTGCGGGCTCTTTGGCTCGGGGGCGAAGTAGAGCAGGCCCTCGGCCCCGGCCGTGTCCAGGGGGATGACCGGGAAGCCGTTGACCTCGATCGTCTTGCCGGAGGAGGCCACTTCGACCGCCTTGTCCAGGTTGATGATGTGCAGGTAGTCCATGTCGCGCTGTGAGGCGCCGGACTCGAACGGGGCGTTCCCCGACTCCACCCCGCCGGTGGCCATTTCGGTGTTGAAGGAGTTGCAGAAGACCCAGCCGTCGCTGACGAGCTTGCCGGCATCGCACAGGTCCTGCCAGTAAGGGGGTAGCTCGATGGCGAAGGACTGGTCCTGCATGAGGCGACCGGCCTCCCGGTCAAACTTCCAGAACGTGATCATGCCGCGATAGTCCTCGGCGTAGTTGTCCAGCGAGCTGTACTCCCAGCCGAGGGGCGCGGCGTATTGGCCGCCCTCGATGATCCAATCAGTGTCCGGCGTGACCATCGAGCCGCCGTGATCGTTGACCGCGATGGGGTTCTTGACGATCTGCTTGGTCTCGAAGTCGCGCAGGTCAATGACGGCCAGCCGGGCATTGGCCTTATCGTTGACAAAGAGAAACTGGCCGTCGTAGTCGCCGCCGGTCTCGCTGAGGGCCGGGTGATGGGTGTCGCCCCAGAGCACCGGCTCGCCGTCGACGAACCCTTCGGACAGTATCTGCATGGTGCCTTCGGCGCCGTAGCCGTATCCCTGCCAGGGTTCCGGCGTGAAGACGGCGATCTGCTTGAGGATGCGCATCGAGGGCATGCCGATCACGTAGACCTGGCCGCCGTGGCCACCAGAAGCGAACATGATGTAGTCATCGTGCGTGCCGCTCGGGGTGTAGGTCTTCAAGGCGGCGGTCACGTCCTCCGGGGTCAGGCCACGGGCGGCGATAATGGCATTTGTGTCTGCCGGCATGCCGTCGGCAGTGCCGCCAGCCTCATCGCGGCGGCAGTTGGTAAAGGCGAATAATGCCACGATCGTCAGCAGCAGCAGAACAATCGTCGGCTTTCGGCGTAGGAAAGAAGCTTCTTTCACAGTCACATCTCCTTTTCGACTGGAACCCGTCACAGCGGGCTGGGGCCCGCTCAAAGCCTGTCGCAATGATCACAGGATAGGGGAAAGGAGAGGTGATGACTTTGCGCTGGCGCAAAGAGAATGGCGACCAGCAGGTCGCCCGTGGTCAGGTAGTCGGCAGGTTGGTTGGCTAGTTGGCTAGTTGGCTGGTTGGCTAGTTGGCTGGTTGGCTGGTTGGCTGGTTGGCTGGTTGG
>JBFGLK010000375.1:0-4304 GCA_041576195.1 Promineifilaceae bacterium (SeqCode) | reverse complement strand
TGCTAAGATAGTTCCGTTTCGCCTGAACCGCCTGGAGGCCCTGCATGCCGCGCGCCCATCGTCTGCGTTTGCTGGTCGTCGCCTGTCTCTTGCTGCTGGCGGCCGCATGTGCCCGTAGCCAGGAGGCACCGGGCCCCCTGGTCGTCTTCGCCGCGTCGTCGCTCACCGACGCTTTCCGCGACCTGGCCGAGGCGTTCGCGGCGGCCAACCCGGGGGCCCGCGTTGTCTTCAACTTCGCCAGCTCCACGCAGCTCACCGCCCAGCTGGCCGAAGGGGAGCCGGCCGACGTCTTTGCCTCGGCCAGCCCGGCCCAGATGGACGTGGTCGTCGCCGGAGGCCGGATCGCGCCGGGGGCGGTGGCCGTCTTCGCGGCGAACCGCCTGACGCTCGTCGTGCCGGCAGACAACCCGGCGGGCCTGGCCTCGCTCGCCGACCTGGCGCGGCCCGGCATCGTCCTGGTGCTGGCAGCCCCGGGGGTACCGGCCCGGGTGTATGCCGACGAGGCCCTGGCCCGGCTGCCAGCAGCGACGCAAGCGGCCGTCCTCGCGAACCTGGCGTCCGAGGAGGACAACGTGCGCCAGGTGCTGGCCAAGGTGGCGCTGGGGGAGGCCGATGCCGGCATCGTCTACGCCACCGACATCACCCCGGAGATGATCGGGCTGGTGCGCTCGTTGCCGTTCCCCGAGGCGGCAAGCGTCTTCCCCACATACCCCATCGCCCCGCTGCAGGACGCGCCCCAGCCCGACCTGGCGGCGCGCTTCATCGCCTTCGTCCTCAGCCCGGAGGGCCAGGCCGTCCTGGCCGCGCGGGGCTTCGACCCGCCGCCGGGGATCGGGCCATGAACCGTCCCGGCCTGTCCTCGCGGGGCCGCGTGGCCGGGAAGCGCGCCTGGCCGCGCCGGATCACCGCCTTCCTCGCCGGGCTGATGGCCCTGCTCCTTGTGCTGCCGTTCGCCGGCCTGGTCTGGCGAGCGGCCACGCTGGGCAGCGGCGCGACGCTCGAGCCGGACGCCATCTTCAGCGCGGTCGTGATCAGTCTGGCCACCACCGCCGTGAGCGCCGCCCTCATCGTCCTCCTGGGCACGCCGTTGGCCTTCGTCCTCGCCCGGCGCCAGTTCCCTCTGAAGCGGCTGCTGACGCTCTTCGTCGAGATGCCGATCGTCATGCCGCCGGTCGTGGCCGGCCTCGCCCTCCTTTCCGCCTTCGGCCGGCGCGGGCTGCTGGGCTCGGCCCTGGCGCAGGCCGACTTCAGCGTGACATTCACGCCGCTGGCGGTCGTGCTCGTGCAGGTGTTCGTCGCCGCGCCCTTTTACATACGCGCCGCCCAGAGCCGGTTCGAAGCGCTGCCGCGGGAGCTGGAAGACGCCGCCGCGGTCGACGGGGCGGATGGCTGGCGCCTGTTCTGGGCCATCACCCTGCCCCTCAGCGCCCGGGCGCTGCTGGCCGGGCTGCTGCTGGCCTGGGCGCGGGCCCTGGGGGAGTTCGGAGCGACGATCCTGTTTGCCGGCAACCTGCAGGGCCGGACGCAGACGCTGCCCCTGCTTGTCTATGGCTCCCTGGAGCGGGACGTGCGCGTGACGTTCATTACGGCGCTCATCCTGCTCGGTCTGGCGCTGGCCGCCTTCGGGGCCACCCGCCTGCTTGCCGGGCTGGATCGGGCGGACGAAGATCCGCTGGCCGGCCGGCCGCTGTGAGGCTGTCTGCTGTGGTGGGTCTCGCTTGCGCGGCGAGGCCTAGCGGGTCGTCGTCACCTGGCGAGTCGGCGATTCGCCCCACGCGACGGCCTGGGCCAGCAGGTCTTCCAGGAAGACCCCGTCCGCCAGCGCGCCCGCCTTCCAGTCGGGCTGCAGGCGGTCGAGCAGGACGGCCTGGGCCATGCCGCTGTAATAGAAGCGCCCGTCCCCCTCGTCGCGGGCCATACGCCCGATCTGGTCGATCTCCTGGCGCCAGCGCCGCTCAATTGTCGTGTAGTCAGAGAATTCCGGGTCGTCACGCAGGGCGGCGACCGGTTCGTACCCCTCGGCAGCCCCCGCCTGGCGCCAGATCTCCAGCTCGGCGTAGCGCGCCAGCCCTTCGAGCCACTCGCGCTGACGCTCGTAGTCGACCAGCGTGACGTCCAGCGCGGCCGCTTCCCGGCGTCCCGCCCGCTGGGCCAGGAATTGCCGGGCCAGGTCGGCGGTCGCCTCCGCGCCCTCCGCCCGCAGCGCCTCCGCCAGGATGTCCAGCTCGATCTGCCAGGCGGCCGCGAGCGCCTCGTCGGCCCAGGGGTAGCTCGCCTCCGCGCGCGTGGCCCGCTCGGCTGCCGCCAGGCGCCCCGGGGCGACGGCGCCCTGGTAGGCGTGAAACGCCTCGTGGACCAGGAGCGAGACGTAGCCGTCGCTGCCGCGAATAAACAGGTCGGTGACGATGGGGTAGGGGAAGACCGGGGCCAGGAAGGGCGGCAGGCCATCGCGCAGCTCGGCGGCCAGGCGGATCTCCATCCAGGTCTTGGTGGGCATGCTGGCCACCCAGCGGTCACCTACCTGGACGGCGAACGCCTCGGGCGTCTCGCCGCTTGCCGGCAGCGTCTGCCGGGCGTATGGTTCGCCGGCGAAGGCGTCGCCGGGCACCGGCTCCCACGCTCCGCCGCGAGGCGTGCCTTGCGGCACCTTGATCCAGCCGGGCGGCGGGTCGGCGACGCCGAGTAGGAAGGCGTAGCGCTCGTTGTAGAGGAGGAGCGGCACGTCGACGGCCGCCAGGCCGGGCCAGACGGCGTCACCCAGTCCTTGCCACACCTGCCGGAATTCGGCCGCCCGGGCCTTCTCCGCCTCGCTCAGCCGTTCCTGTGGTTCGGACCGGGTGGGCAGCCGGCGATTGACCAGGGCCGAGACTACCGCCAGCGCGACGATCCCCAACAGCAAGATGCCCAACCCGCGCACGATCCATTTGCCAATTCGCATCACGTTACCTCATCCGCGCCCCTTGTGCCGCCTCCACGCGAAGATCCCCGCTGACGGCCACGGCGCTGCCTTTAGCGACAGCAGACACCTCGACTACCCGAATCGTAATGGCGCCGATTGGGAGGGGACAGTGATCTTTGGCACGCACCCTCTTGACGAACGTCATTGACGCCCGGTGGAAGTCGGCGGTCGACGCTCAGGGCGTTCTGGCATAGAATGCGCGCACTGCCAGCCTGCCTGCAACGTCCGGAGCCACTGGCGCGTCGCCGTTCCTGGTTCACATGGAGGTTGCCGTGAACATCATTAATCTGCTCGGTTTTCTCGCCGGCCTGGCGGCCGGCGTCGTGGCGCTCGTCCTGGGGATTATGAACGAGAGCGCGGGAGCCATTGCCTTCGGCGCCTGGGGCGTAATCAGCGTCATCCTGGCGTGGTTCGGTGGGGCGAAGGGCACCCCAACCGGCAATCCATTCAAGCGGGAGATCGGGGCCAAGTTCAAGGAAGTGCCCGACCGCACCTGGTTTATCATCGCCGGTCTGTTCATCGTCGCCCTGCTGATCACGATCTTCATCGGTTGAGTAGCTTCTCGCTGGTGATGATGGCCGCCAGCATCCCGTAAGAGTCTGGTAAGCAATCGGCGGCATAATGGACCTTGCCGGCACGCGCTGCCGGCAAGGTTGTCCATCTGCGGCCTCCGGAGGCGAGACGATGAAAACACGAGCCGTCGCCCTGGGCGCGGTGCTGGCCGGCCTACTCACCGCGCCGCTGATCGCCCTGCAATACCTGGCCGACCAGCTGGCCGGCCTGCCGTTCGTGCCCTTCGATCTGTTCGACTGGATTACGCGCGTCCTGCCCGGACCAGTGATTACCTTCGGCATCGACCTCATGATCAGCGCCTTTTTGCTGCTGGGCATCGACGTGGCCGACACGGCCAAGCTGGCGGAGCAGGCGGCGGCAATCGCGCAGCTCCTGGTTGCCGGCATCGCCGCCGGGGCGGTCTTCGGCGGCGCGCTCGCCTGGCGGCGCCTGCGGCCCGACACCCTGGCCGGCCTGATCATGGGCGCGCTCTTCGGCTTCCCCCTGATCGCCATCAGCCTGGCCATCAGCCAGTCACCCGTCGCCCCGCTGTGGCGCGCGCTGTGGCTACTCGTCCTGTTCTTAGGGTGGGGGGTGTTGCTCAGCCGGTCGCTGGGTCGGGTGGTCGGGGGAGCGGATGGTCGCGCTATCACGGAGTCCCCGGCGGCGGACGCGATGCGCCTGGACAGGCGGCGCTTTCTCGTGCAGCTGGGCGCCAGCACCGCCGTCATCACCGTCGCCGGCGCCGGGGTGGGGGCGCTTCTGGCCCGGGCCGAGCAGGCGCGGCGCGACG
>JBFGLK010000374.1:0-4308 GCA_041576195.1 Promineifilaceae bacterium (SeqCode) | reverse complement strand
AGCCAGCGTCCAAAAGAAGGTCAGGATGCCGACACACGGGATGAAGCTGAGGATCTGTGGCGAATAGGCGAAGCCGATGACGCGCAGCATCTCGTTGAGGTCAGCCTTGCCCTCGAACAAGTTGGTGCCGACGAACCACGTCACCGCCGACCATACGACCCAGCCGACGAATGTGCTGATCACGGTGGACAGCATCGCCCCGATGAAGTTATCGCCCAACACGCCGGCGCCGACGCCGCTGATGATGGCGACGATCAGGACGATGATGGCCGCCTGGCTGGTGGCGGTGGTGTCCGCCTCGATCTCCTCGAACGTGTTCGAATCCAGCTTCAGTACACCGATAACGCGATCAACCATGCTATCCTCCAGTTTGGCATCAGGTTTCGAAACGCGGCCGCCGGTTGGGCGACAGCAGCAGTTATAACCCGAGAGGGAGATAAAAGAAACGAATCACATGGCCTCAGACGCCCGTGTCCACCAGCCGGAGCGCCACGCCAAACAGAAACAGAGTCGCCAGCGCGAAGACCCATTGGCCGCGATTGCTGTCGTCGCCCCGCAAGACGCCGAAGAGAAAAGGCAGGAAGACGATGGCGAAGATACCGTAGAGAAGATGGATGCCTCCTCGCCCGGGCCGATCCCCCCCAAACCACAGGATGAAACCGAGTACCGCCTGCAAGACGTAGATGCCTTCTCCGACGACCAGGGCGCCGAGATAGCTGCTGCTCATGCCGCGGCCCCGGACGGCGCGCAGCAGGCCCCACAGGCCGACGACGAGAAAGAAGAGCCAGGTGGTGTTGGCGAGCGTGGCGTGGATCTGGGTGAGCATCGTATCTCCTTGCATTTGTACTGAATCGGACGCCTGGGCCTTGGTTCCGGCCCACATCCATTTTACTCTGCCGATCCGGTCCGCTACAATCGGCGCACATGCCCCCATCAACGCCAGATTCCTACGAAGCCGCCCTGGCCACGCTGCACAGCTACATCGACTATGAGAAGCGCATGCCGGAGCTCTATGCGCCGGACAAGATGGATCCGGAGCGGCCGGCGCGGCTCTTGAAACGGCTGGGCGCGCCCCACGAGGCCCATCCAGCCATCCACATTGCCGGCACCAAGGGCAAGGGCTCCGTCGCTGCCATGATCGCCTTCGCCTTGCGCGCCGCCGGCCTGCGCGTCGGCCTCTACACGTCGCCCCACCTGGTCGACCTGCGGGAACGCATTCGCGTCCTCTCCCCGGACGACGCCGAAGGCCGGATCGACCGGAGGGCGTTCGCCGCTGCCTTCGCCCCGGTCCATGCCGCGGCCGCCGGGATGGCCGGCATCACGTGGTTCGAGCTGCTGACCGCCGTGGCCTTCGTCCACTTCCAGGCCGAGGCGGTCGACGCCGCCGTGCTTGAGGTCGGCCTCGGCGGCCGGCTGGACGCCACCAACGTCGTCGCGCCCGCGGTCAGCGTCATCACGAGCATCAGCTTCGACCACATGGCCCTTCTGGGTCACACCCTGGCGGCGATCGCCGGCGAAAAGGGGGGCATCATCAAGGCCGGCGTGCCGGCAGCCTCCGCTCCACAGGCGCCCGAGGCGCTCGAGCGACTGGCGCGGCTAGCCGCCGAACGGGCCGCGCCGCTAACCGTCGTCGGGCGCGACGTGCACGTCGAGGTCCTCTCCGAACAACCGTCTCGGCTGCGCTTGCGGGATGGGCGCCGGCCCGACTCGGCGCTGGATAGGCTGGAGCTGACCGTGCCCCTCGTCGGGGCACATCAGCGCGAAAACGCGGCGGTGGCCGCCGTGGCGCTCGAGCTGGCGCGGCCGGCGTTGCCCGCGGTTTCCTGGCCCGCGTTGGCTGCCGGCATCGCCGAGACGCGCTGGCCCGGCCGCTTCCAGATCCTGCGCGAGCCGGACGCCGCTGGCCCGGGCCTCGTCCTCGACGGCGCCCACAACGGCGACTCGGCGGCCCGCCTGGCCGACGCCGTGCGCGCCCGCTATCCGGGCGCCCGCGTGCATCTGCTCGTCGCCGTCACGCAGGACAAGCAAATCGCCGCCATTCTGGCGCCGCTACTTCCGCTGGCCGACACGGTCATCGCCACCCAGGCCGCCCACCCGCGAGCGGCGGCAGCCAGCGCGGTCGTCGCGGCCGCGGCCGATCTGGGCGTCGCGGCCGGCACGTCCCCCGATCCGGCCTCTGGATTGCTGGCCCTTTTGCGGGTCGCCGCCCCCGGCGATCTCGTCCTGGTCACCGGTTCTCTCTTCCTGGTGGGCGATTTGCTTAATCAATGGGAACGTCTACAATCGGCTTCTTCGTCTCTCGGCGACTGATTCGCCCGGACCCGAATCATGCAAAGTAACGATTACAGCATGCCCCAGTTTCCCGACTTTTTCGGTGGACTGGACATCAACGAAGACCTCTTCGAGGTCGACGAAGTGGTGGCGCCGGACGGTACGATCAACTGCCCCTTCGTGCCCTTGCGCGACCTGGTGCTGTACCCCCAGATGGTCATGCCCCTCTTCATCGGGCGCGAGCGATCGCTTGCCGCCGTGCGGGCGGCAGTGGCCAACGGGGAGCCGATCATCGTCGCCGCTCAGACCGACCCGGACATGGAGGAGCCAGGCCCCGAGGATGTGTTTCGTTATGGCTCCGAGGCCAGCATTGGACGCATCCTGCGCATGCCAGACGAGACAACCAGCATCCTCGCCCAGGGGCGGCGCCGCGTCGAGATCGTCGAATACACGCAGTGGGATCCCTACATCCGCGCCAAGGCCCGTATCGTGCGCGAGCCCCACGAGTGGGAGACGAGCACCGAGGCGACGATCCGGGCCGTGATGTCGCTCTTCGAGAAGGTCGTGGACCTGAACCGCAATCTGCCCGAAGAGCTGTACACCTTTGCCATGAACATCGACGATCCGGGCTGGCTGGCCGACTTCATCGCCGCCGCCCTGGATCTGCCGCTCGTGACGCGGCAGGATATCCTGGAGACGGTGAGCCCGACGAGCCGGCTGCAGAAGGTCAGTGTGCTTCTTGGCCACGAGGCCAACGTGCTGGAGCTCGAGGATGAGATCCACGCCAAGGTGCAACAAGAGGTCGACCGCAGCCAGCGTGAGCATTTCCTGCGAGAGCAGATCCGGGTCATTCAGGGCGAGCTGGGCGAGGCGGACATCTTCAGCCAGGAACTGAGTGAGGTGCTGGCCTCGCTCGAGAAGAAGGACCTACCGGCAGAGGTTCGAGCCAAGGCCGAAAAGGAGATCGCCCGACTCCGTTCGATGCCCCCGATGTCCCCGGAAGTGGGCATCATACGCACCTACCTGGATCTCCTCCTGGAGCTGCCGTGGTCCAATCACTCCGAGGACAACCTCGACGTCCAGCATGCCGCCGATGTGCTCGACGCAGACCATTTCGGCCTGGAGAAAGTCAAAGAGCGCATCCTGGAGTACATCGCGGTCAAGCAGATTGCCCCTGACTCGATGCGCACGCCGATTCTGTGCTTCGTCGGTCCGCCAGGCACGGGTAAGACGTCGATCGGCCGCTCGATCGCTCGCACGATTGGGCGCCAGTTCGTGCGCATAAGCCTGGGCGGCATGCGCGACGAAGCGGAGATCCGTGGCCATCGGCGCACCTATATCGGGGCGATGCCGGGGCGCATCATCAAGGCCATCCACCGCGCCGGAACCAGCAATCCCCTCGTCATGTTGGACGAGATCGACAAGATAGGGCAGGACTTCCGCGGTGATCCCTCCTCTGCTCTGCTCGAGGTGCTCGATCCGGAGCAGAACCACGCCTTCTCGGATCACTATCTCGAGCTTGACTTCGACCTGTCTCGGGCGATGTTCCTTACCACGGCCAACTGGCTCGATCCCATCCCCCCCGCGCTGCGGGACCGCTTGGAGGTCATCGAGTTCCCCGGCTATCTGGAGGAGGAGAAGCTGGCCATCAGCCGCCAGTTCCTGATTCCCAAGCAGCTGGCTCAACATGGGCTAATCAAGGCGGGGCTGCGCTTCGAAGAGGGAGCCCTGAAGATGCTGGTGCGCCAATACACGTACGAGGCGGGCGTGCGCAACCTGGAGCGGGAAATCGCCACCATCTGCCGCAAGACAGCCCGCCGCGTGGCGGAGCGCAAGCGCTACGCCCGGCGCATCTCGCCCAAGCAGGTGCTCGATCTTCTGGGCCCGCCCAGCTTCATCCACGAGAGCATGCGTGATGAGGACGAGGTCGGCGTGGCGACCGGCGTCGCCTGGACCGAAGCCGGCGGCGACATCCTGGCCGTCGAAGCGATCCTGATGCCGGGCAAGGGCTCGCTCATGCTGACCGGGCAGATGGGT
>JBFGLK010000373.1:0-4331 GCA_041576195.1 Promineifilaceae bacterium (SeqCode) | reverse complement strand
TGCGCCAGCGCCTCGCGCGAGGCGGGGAGCAGGCGGACCAGCTGAAAGACGTGAAACACCCCTTCCCAGACGGCCAGGGTGACGTCCACCCCTGCTTCCCGTGCTTTGGTTGCCAGGCGCCTCGCGTCGTCGACGAGGATTTCGTCAGCAGCGGCCTGGATGAGCAGCGGGGGCAGGCCGGTCAGGTCTGCGTACAGCGGGGAGATGCGGGGGTCGGTCGGCGCGTGCGCCCCGGCGTACAGGCCGGCATAGCGCCGCAGGCTGCCGGCATCCAGGACGGGGTCGGTCGGCGCGTTTCGCCGGATCGAAGGGCCGGTGAGCGCCAGATCGGTCCACGGGGAGAGGCACACGGCTCCGGCGGGCAGCCGCTCTCCAGCATCGCGCAGGGCCAGCAACGTCGCCAGCGCCAGCCCGCCTCCGGCTGAATCGCCGGCAATGATGATGCGCGCCGGATCGGCCCCCTGGTCGAGCAGCCAGCAGTGGGCCGCCCTGGCGTCCTCGAGCGCCGCAGGGAACGGGTGTTCCGGCGCCAGGCGATAGTCGATGGCCAACGCGCGCAGGCGCGTGGCGCGCGCCAGCCGGGCGATCCATTCGCGATGGGTGTGGATCGACCCCAGGGCATAGCCCCCGCCGTGCAGGTAGAGGACGGCGCCCCGGTCCGCATCGGGGGCCTCGATCCACGCCGCCGGGACGCCGCTGGCCGCGACAGGCTGGCAGCGGATGTCTGCCGGCAGCCGGATGAAGCGGTTGCTGCGCTCCTGCCGGGCGCGCTGCTCTTCGATGGTCCCTGCTAACGATTTTGAGAAGTAACGGCGTAGCAGTCGCCTGACGATCCGGGCCTGTAAGCTCACGCTGATTCTCCACGTCGTCGCCGCACCGGTGTCCGGCAGGCGCCACATGCCTCGGGCGGGCAGTAGGCTGATGCGGTCCAACGGCAAGATCGATAGCAAAAGCCCACGACGATCGGGAGATCGACCTGCCCGTTCGGCCGCCCAGCGGGACCGTTAAAGGGGCCGGGCGCAGGCATCTTGCTGCTTCGTGATGATACGCCAGCTCTCGGTTCCTCCAAAACCACAATGACGCTCCTGCGCGAGTTGGCACGGGCAGTCCGGCGCTGGCTCAGCCTCAGGAGACGGCGCGCCCAAGCCCGCCGGGAGACGGTGTGGCGTGGCGGGCGCCGGAGCCCCTGTGAGCCCGCTATCCAGAGGCCTGGTAGCAAAGAAGGCGAAGCGAGCGTCCGCGTCTACATTGCTGTAGGCGCTAACCACGAGCCCTACCCCCATGGGCGCGGTAGAGGCCGGCCGGCTCCAGCTACCCAGCTGGGCGCCATTGATCACGAGAACCAGGGTCTGGCCCTCGCGCCGCACCAGTAGGTGATTGCCCGCCAGGCCGCTGTTAATGGTTGCGGAGTAAGTGGGTCCGACCACGGATTCGTAACCACCGGGGGTCACGTGCAGCAACCGGTACTGCTGGTAATCGGTGTTCACCTCGAAGAGATAGAACCAGTCGAAGTCTGCGCTGACGTCGAAGATCAGCCCGTAGCTGCCCGACGGTTCTCCAGCCCAACGAACCGCGGTCTCCACCTCATAGTCAATCCGTTCACAGGCCGGGGATCGGATGAGATAGCCATTGTTCTCAGAAACCAGAACCCGGTACTCGCCCCCCTCATAGGCGGTGAACAGGTCCGCTTCGTCGACGACCGGCCACCCGGAGCCCGGGTTGTCGAAGTCGTCTCGGTAGGGTGAGCAGTAGTTGTTGGCTGTCAGGGGCACGTAGGCCCGATTCTCCACCGTTGTCGTGATGATGGTGCGCCCCGTGGCTGAGTATCCCTCGCTACAGGTCAGGCGATAGTCGTCATTAACCGCCAGGCGGGCCGTTTGCACCGAGAACTGCAGCTGGGCCGTGCTCTTGGGGGGCAGCTCGTCTAGCTGCCACTGCACCTGGTTGCCGACGAGCAAGCCTCCCTGTAGATGGGCGCTGCCTGCCGGCAGGGCATCAGTGAGCAGCAGGCCGGTCAGGGTCACGGCGGTGTTGTTGGTCAGCGTGAGCGTGTAGGAAAGGGGCGCCATGGCCATCACGTGGGCGGGACCCACCTTGCTCAGCGTGAGGTGAGGCACCGGGCAGATGAGCTCAGGCTGGAGAGCCAGCGGCGCCAAAGGTACGGAGGCAGGGGTGGCAACATCTGGATGGTCGAAGAACTGAATCGAACCAGACACCAGGGGGACGGACGGCGTGGTGCCGCTAACGGCGAATGCCGTCAGCCGGGGGCAGCGCTCGATCTCCCCGTCAGCGTCCAACCGGGAGACCCAGACGTCCATCTCCTGACCAAGCTCGACAGGCTCGCGCGTTCCGGCCACAGCCAGCGCCCCGTCGGGCGTCTCGGCGATCTCCACCGGCAGGCCGCGGAGCGCTCCGGAGGCCAGCTGGCGCCCCCATAGCGCGTCGCCATCGGCGTCCAGGCGGATGAGCCAGGTGACCAGGATCTCCGAGGCGGGCAGTTCGCGCAAGCCGGCAAGCAGATAGCCGCCATCCGCCAGGCGCAACAGGTCGCTGGCGTGCAACGTAAAGCCCGTCTCTAACCCGATCTGGCGGGTGATGTTGCCCTGATCGTCCAGACTGACGAGCATGACGGCCTGGCCGTCACCCATGAGCGCCGTGATGGCCCCGTCTGGCTCTACCACAACGTCCTTGATGTGGATCGTGTTGCTGTCCACCTTGTGCTGCCAGAGCAGGTTGCCGGCACTATCCAGGCGCATCAGGTGGAAATACTGTCCGACGACGTAGCCGCCATCCGTGGTTGCCGCCAGGTAGTCGGCGCCGTTCAGGTTGAGCCTGCGCTGCCAGAGCAGGTTGCCGGCGCCGTCGAACTGGGCCAGGCTGACGCCGTTGCCAAGGTCCGACTGAATCCACCCGGCGGCGCCAAGAGTCTCGCCCGTCCCGGCAACCACGTGCGAGATCCGCATCGGTTCGCTCAGCGTTCGTTGCCAGAGGACGCTGCCGGCAGGCGCAATGCGGGCGACGAACGCATCGTACTCGAAGCTCCCGCCGACGACGAAGTCGCCACCGGGCAAGAGGGCGACGCCCGTGAGGCCGTCTCCCCAGTGGTGGTTGCCCCACTGCGTCGCCCAACGGATAGCTCCCTCTGGATCGTGCATGACCGCCCAGCCCGTGTCGTCATCTGGACCCCAGAACGAGCGGCCGACGACGAGGATCCCCCCATCGAGGCCAACGGCCACGCCCTCGGTCCAATTGGTCTGCTCGGTGCCATAGTAGTGCGTCCAGGTATTCGCGCCAGCCATGGGAGCCGACGCGACGACCGGGTCCGCGGTGGGGCGCACGAGGTCGCTGAGGAAGGCCAGCCCGAGCAACCCCAGGGCTAGCGGCAGCACCAGGCTCAAGCTTCTTCTTATCAGCATGTTTCACCCCCCGTAACGGCACACCGCCTGGCGGTACACCCGTCCTTCTTCCCCGATTTCTGAGCATCACTGGGCGCACGGATGCACCGGTGATGGCTACCTCCCATAGCCGCAGACAAATCATCCCCTGCGCCGCCGAGCACCGCAGACGCTTCTGACACGACGTGGCGCGACGTCCTCGATAACTCCCACTGGGCTGGCGTCTGGCGTAAGGTCGACGCCGGCAGCATGGTCGTAATGTTTCGACGTCGTGCAGCCAGCTGCGGGCGCCCGGCCTTCGCGGTCCGGCGCCATGACACGGACGTTAGCCCGGCTCGTTGTCCACCTCAAGGGCACGAGTTGACCGGAAGTTGTCCGGCGAGGATCGGCCCTCGCGACGGATGCCAGCCAGGGTTATCCTGTCCCCCTGACAGACGGCGCAGTCCGTCAGGAGTCAGGAAGCGGTTGGCCAGATTCCACTGCCCATTCCCGCGGCAACGACAGCGCGTGTTGGCTCGAGAGATAGTCCAGGATGGCGCCCCCTGGAAGACAGCCCCGTTCGTAGGACGTGCCCCAAGCTGACTCTAGTTATAGCCTAAACCAGGTGCCGGGGCGTGTCAACAGGGGCCGACAGGGCCGTGGTCAGCTCGACTGACGCTGCCGGAGACGCCGGGAGCGCGGGCCGTGCGTCCGCGGAGAGTCTGCCGACCTTCTCTACGAAGCCGGTGGCTGACTCCCTCAGGCGCTGTGGGTTTAGGCTGGTCTATCCTGGGCCAAGACAGGCTCGCTCCTGACACCCCCCTGACACGCATTGGTTATAGTTACTCTGAACAGGTCTGTCGACAGGCTTCGACGGATATGCCCGGCTCCAAGTCAATCGCCTCCAGGCCAAGATGGCAATGCTCAATCGGGGGCGTTGTCGCCGAGCCAGAAGAT
>JBFGLK010000372.1:0-4332 GCA_041576195.1 Promineifilaceae bacterium (SeqCode) | reverse complement strand
TCGCCGCGAGTCGGCGCGGCCGTCGCCCGTGGAGAGTGACCATGTTCAAAGACCTGGTCGAATACATCGTGCGGTCCATCGTCGATCACCCGGACAAGGTCGTCGTCAACGAGATCGCCGCCGGCGGAGCGATTACGCTCGAGCTGTCGGTGGCTGACGAGGACATGGGTCGAGTGATTGGTAAACAGGGACGCGTCATCAACAGCATTCGCTCGATCGTGCAGGTTCTCGCGGCCAAGCAGGGGGCGCGCGTCAACCTGGAGGTGCTGGAAGCGTAGGTGACGCGCAGCAACCGTCGTGAGTGACACCAAGACGCCGGCATCGTCGCGGGGCCCGGGCGAACCCGATCCGGAGCCTCGCTTTTTGGTCATTGGTCGCGTCACCCGGCCCCACGGCGTGCGCGGCGAGATGCGGGTCGTGCCCTACACGGATGACCCCCAGCGCTTTGGCCGCCTGGACCATGTCTATCTGGCCGACGATCCGGACGAGCATCCGGCGCCGCGACGGCTGGCGCTGGAATCGGCCCGGCTGCATCTACAGACCGTGCTGCTGAAGCTTGCCGGCATCGACGACCGCGAGGCCGCCGCCGACCTGCGGGGCGCCTGGCTCCTCGTGGCCCGCGAAGACGCCCTGCCCCTGGCCGAAGGCGAGTACTTCCTCTATCAGTTGACGGGACTGGCCGTCGTCACCGCCGACGGCGAGACGCTGGGCGAGCTGGTCTCCGTCCTGGAGACGGGCGCCAACAACGTCTTCGTAGTCCGCGGCGAGCGGGGCGAGATCTTGTAGCCGGACGTGCCGGAGGTGATCGCCCTCATCGATTTCGATGCCCGCCTCATGACGGTGACGCCCCTGCCCGGTCTGCTCCCCTGAGCCGCTCGCCATTCGCCCTCGCCACGCCGCCGTGCCCGTCTCGCGCCTCCGCGGCCCCGAGCCGGCGCAGCCACACGGGTTGGCCTCGTACTTGTTTGACAGCGTCCGTTGCCGGCACTACATTGGAAAACTATGTCTGATCGCAAGTATTGGCTTGGCTTCAATCTGGCCAAAGGAGTCGGCCCGGCTCGCCTGCAGCGGCTGATGACCCGCTATGCCAGCCTGGAGGCCGCCTGGTGGGCCAGTGAGCACGAGCTCGCCGCCCTCGGCTTCGACCGGCGGGCCGTCGCTGGCCTGCTGGAGGCGCGGGCGACTCTCGACCTGGACGCGGAACTGGCGCGCGTGGAGGCTGCCGACATCCGGCTCATACCGCTCAACGACCCCGCCTACCCGCGCACCCTGCGCGAGATTCCAGATCCGCCGCCACTCCTCTATCTTCAGGGCGACCTGGCCGAGGTCGATCAGTGGGCCGTGGCCGTCGTCGGCACCCGGCGCGTCAGCAGCTATGGGCGCCAGATCACACGCCAGCTCGTCGAAGGCCTCGTGGCCAATGGCGTGACCATCGTCAGCGGTCTGGCTCGCGGCACCGACACGATCGCCCACCAGACGGCGTTGGAGACGGGCGGGCGCACGCTGGCCGTCCTCGGCTCGGGGCTGGATCGCCTCTATCCGCCGGAGAATCGGCGCCTGGCTCGCCGGATCATCGACTCGGGCCAGGGCGCCGTCCTCACGGAGTATGGCCTGGGCGTCGCGCCAGAGGCGCGCAATTTCCCGCCGCGCAACCGGGTCATCAGCGGGCTCTCACTTGGAGCGTTGCTCGTCGAGGCCGGAGAGCGCAGCGGCGCCTTGATTACGGCCCGTTTTGCCCTGGAACAGGATCGGGAGGTGTTCGCCGTGCCTGGCAACATCAACAGCCCCCTCAGCGCCGGGCCGAATCGCCTCATTCAGGACGGGGCCAAGGCGGTGCTGACCGTGGACGACATCCTGGAGGAGCTCAACCTGGCCATGGTTTCCGACCGCGTGGCCGTGCAGTTGGCTCTGCCGGAGTCGGCGGAAGAAGCCCTGCTCTTGGCGCGGCTGTCCGCCCAGCCGCTTCACGTCGACGACCTGGTCCGAGACAGCGGCCTGGAGAGCGCGGCGGTCAGCAGTACGCTGACCCTGATGGAGTTGAAGGGCCTGGTGCAGGCGGTGGGCGGCATGCGCTTCGTGCGCGTGCGCGAGCCGGCGCCCGCCTACGCGACTGGGGCTCCCGCCGCCAGGCGACATGACCGAAACAGCGATGCCGCCCGCGGCGCGAGCTTGAGCCGCGCCTGAAGGCAGGACGAACGAGATACCATGAAAGCAATCATCTTCGCCGGGGGCACCGGCAGGCGACTGTGGCCGATCAGCCGGCAGGCGTCGCCCAAACAGTTCGAGCCCATTGTGGGCGACAAGAGCACGTTGCGGTTGGCCGTCGAGCGCGCGCTGGCGCTCTGCGCGCCGGAAGACGTCTACATTGGCACCAACGAGCGGTACCTGCCCTTGATCGCTCTTCAGACACCGGAGCTGCCGGCAGCCAATTTGATCGGCGAGCCAGCCCGGCGCGATCTGGCGGCGGCCGTCGGCCTGGCGCTGACCCACCTTCTGCATCGCGGCTCGGCCGATGACGTCGTCGCCATCCTTTGGGGCGACAACACAATGAACGATCCGACCACCTTTCACCGCATCGTTACCGCGGCCGGCGAGCTCATCGCGGCCGGTGAAGGCGACATCGTCTTTATCGGCGAGACGCCGCGTTTCGCCAACGAGAACCTGGGCTGGATTGGCCTGGGCCCGCGCCTCGGCGAGTTTGCCGGCCGACCATACTTCCGCTTTGCCTCGCTAACCTACCGGCCGCCTGCCGATCGCTGCCGGGCGATGCTGGCTGCCGGCAGCCACGTCTGGAACACCGGCTACTTCGTCACCAGCCTCGGCTACCTGCAGGCGGCCTACGCCCGCCACCAACCCGCCATGTGGGCGGCCCTGCAACAGATCGGCGCCCGCATCGGCCAGTCTGACTATCGTCAGGCGCTGCACGATCTCTATCCGACGCTCGAGGAGATCCACTTCGACGAGGCGATTCTCACCCACCTGGCCACCGATCGCGGCCTGGTCCTCCACGGCAAAATGGGGTGGGGCGATCCCGGTACGCTCTACGCCCTCAAGGAGTTCCTCGAGCCCGATCCCGCGGCGAATGCCAGTCGGGGATTGGTGAGGATTGTCGACACGAGCGATTCCTTGATCTACAACTACGAGCCTGGCAAGCTGCTCGTCACCATAGGCCTAGAGGGCATGATCGTCGTCAATACAGAAGACGCGATCCTGGTGGTGGACAAGCACCACATCCCCGCGGTCAAGAAGGTGGTCGACGGGCTTGCCGGCACCGACCTGGAGCGCTATAGCTAAGCGGGCCAGACCGCAGAATGGGCTTTGGCCCTCGCGGCGCCCGCCGGCGCGGCGCCGCTGTGCTGCCCAAGACAACGCGACCAAGCGACTGAGAATATGACTGACACATTGAACCTGGAAGGATATTGCATGAAGTGCCAGGCGAAGCGGCAGATGGCCGATGCCCGCCCAGAATGGGCGGCGAATGGTGCTCCGGCGACGCGTGGCCGTTGCCCGGTGTGTGGCACCGGTATGTACAAGCGCGGCGCCACGCCCGCCCACGAGCACTTGCCGAAGCCCGAGGTCAAGCCGCGGGCCAAGAAAGGGAAGCGCGGCGGTCGCCGCAGACGCAAGAAGGCGGCGGACACGGGCGCGCCCGTCCGCCGTACCGGCAAGCTCGTCGTCGTCGAGTCGCCGGCCAAGGCCCGCACGATCGGCCGCTATCTGGGGAAGGGATATACGGTCAAATCGAGCGTCGGCCACGTGCGCGACCTCCTCAAATCGCGGCTCAGCGTCGACGTCGAGAACGACTTCGAGCCAGAGTACCGGGTGCCAAATGAGAAACGCGCCGTGGTCAAGGACCTGAGAGACGCCGCCGCCCGGGCCAGTGAGATCTTCCTGGCCACCGACCCTGACCGCGAGGGAGAGGCCATCGCCTGGCACGTCATGGAGTCGGCCGAGATGGATCCGGACCGGACCCGGCGCGTTGTCTTCCAGGAGATCACCCGCACCGCGGTGCAGGAAGCGTTCGATCACCCGCGCCCCATCGACATGGATCGGGTCAACGCCCAGCAGGCGCGCCGCATCCTGGACCGCCTGGTCGGCTACAAGCTCAGCCCCCTGCTCTGGCGCAAGGTACGCCGCGGGCTCAGCGCCGGGCGCGTGCAGTCGGTCGCCCTACGGCTCGTCGTGGAGCGAGAGCGTGAGATCGACGCCTTCGATCCGCAGGAGTACTGGATCGTCCGCGCCGAGGTCAGCCAGGAGCGCCTGCGGCCGGAGCGGCCGCGCCCGTCCTTTGTGGCCCGCCTCCATCGCATCGACGATGCGGAACCGGCGTTG
>JBFGLK010000371.1:0-4336 GCA_041576195.1 Promineifilaceae bacterium (SeqCode) | reverse complement strand
TCGGCCTCCTGGGTGGGCGGGTTGTTGATCGCGACCCAGATCAGTCCTCCAGCCAGCACAAAGAGCATGGCGGTAGCCCCATAGATCAGGGCGAAGTCTCGCCGCGTCATGACGCGGTCTCCCCAGGGTGGTTTGCGGCTGTTACCGTTTGCGTCGCTCATCGGTTGTCTCCAAGGGGGCGCAGCTGATAGTCTGGCTGCTCGGTGGCCGTCACCACAGGAAGCTCGGGAGAGCTGAGGCTGGTCAGAAAGGCGACTAGCTGCCGCCTCTCATCAGCCGTCAGGCCCAGGCTAAGCCGGTCGTCGTAGAAGGTCACCACCTCGTCGAGCGTGGCCAGCATGCCGTTGTGCATGTACGGGGCAGTGTGCGCGATTTCGCGCAAGGGCGCGGTGCGGAATGCGCCCCGGTCCTCTGCCTGCTTGGTGACGGCGAACAGACCCACGTCGGCGGTCAGGTTGCGGTAGTTGGGCGTGCCCAACTGGCGGAAGAAGCGGCGAAACACCATGTGCCGCATGGGATCGGCCCAGATGTCTTCATGCTCAGGAACACCGCTCACGTGGAATTGACCGTCGCTGAAGGTTGGTCCGCTGTGGCAGGTGACGCAGCTGGCGTCGAATATGGCCAGGCCGGCCTGTGCGTCAGCGGAAAGGGCGCCCTCTTCGCCCGCCACGAATCGATCGTAGGGCGTGGCCGCCGTATTCAGGCTGTGAACATAGGCCGTGATCGCGTTCAGGACGCCGCCGAACGAGGGATTCCTGTCGTAGGCATCCTGAAAGAGCCTGACGTATTCGGGCACTTGCTTTACGCGCTCCACCATGAGCCGACCATCCATGGTCATGAAGTGCGCTTCAGTAAGATGATCGCGGACCGTCGTGGGCAGGTCCGTGGCATCGAGGCGGCCATCCCAGTACACATACCCCTGGTTGTAAACCACGTTGTAGAGCGTCGGCGTGTTCCGGAAATAGCCCATCCCGGTATAGCTCTTGCTGAGAGCCACGCCATCCGTGAACGCTCTCTCGGGCTGATGGCAGGTCGCGCAGCTGATGCTGGCATCGCCGGAGAGGCGCGGATCAAAAAACAGATACTTGCCCAGCAGCACCTGCGCATCCGCATAGATCTGCGGTGGCTCTGCAAATGGCGCAAGCATGGCCTCAGGCGGTCGTTCGATGGCAATGGGCACAAGCTGGTATGGCGGCGCGCCGACTATCCCTTGTCCCGTCAGGGTGGACAGGTAGTCGACGATCAGGTCGATCTGCTGGCCGGTCATCCGCTCCGCCATATTGGGCGGCATCACGCTGGCGGGACAGTCGCCCTGCGGGCAGCTCGGGGCGATGTAGGCGTTCGGTTCCAAGATGGATTGGCGAAGGTAATCTACGGCGCCCTGCCCAGCCACGCGGCTGCCGGCATCATTGCCGATGTTGCTCAGATCGGGTCCGACCTGGCCGACGGCATTGGCAATGCCGGGAATCATGTGACAACCGCCGCATCCAGCCGCCGCGAACGCCGCCCGCGTGGCCCGGTCCGGCGCATCGGCCGCCTGAGCGCTGAGGGCAATCGCCGTGTGGCCGACCGCCAGGGTGACAGCCAGGGACACGAGTAAGAGCAACAGTCCGCCTGCGGGGTGCCTGAGGGGGTTGTGCATAGGTGACCTCCTTCGCCACTGCCGTCGCGCGGCATCGGAAAACGGGGCGTCAAAGCTGCCATCGCTCCGTGCGACAGTCCGCGCTAATACTAGTTTGTCAGAAGGTGGTGGCAGGCGCGTCAGCCTGTGGGGTGATTCGCCTCACCCTGTGGGGTGAAAAGGGGCCGGGCGGCCAGGGGGAACTCAGGCAAAGCCGTGGCGCACGGCCCACAGCGCCGCTTGCGTCCGATCGGAGACGTGGAGCTTCTCGAAGATGTGGCGCACGTGCGTCTTGACCGTATTGGGGGACAGACTCAGCGTCCGGGCGATCGCGGTATTGTCCAGGCCTTGCCCGACGAGGCGTAAGACCCGCAATTCCGCTTCGGTGAGGAGATCGTCGGGTAGGGGCGCGGGAGCCGGTCCTTCGTCCGGCCGGTGTGGGGCCGGCCTGGCAGTGGCCGAGGCGAGCGCCATGCGCAACAGGTCGCGATCCAGTAGATGGTTGCCCTCAGCCGCCGCCCGGACCTTATCCGGGATCGTGTCTGGGTCGACGTCCTTTGAAAGAAAGCCGGCCGCGCCCAGGTTGATGGCGCGGGACAAATACGCCGGGGAGGCGTGCGAGGTTAGGACGATGACCGCCGTCTCGGGCCAGGCCGTCTTCATGGCCGAGAGGGCCTGCAGGCCATCGAGATCGGGCATGCGAATGTCGAGCAGCACGACTCGGGGCCGGTGAGTGCGTACCTTTTCTATCGCCTCCCTTCCGGTGGCCGCTTCCGCGACAACCTGAAGACCTTCACGCTCCAACATCGCCCTGAGGCCAGCACGAACGACACCGTGATCGTCGGCAATAAGCACGGTTACTGGATCACCCATTTGTCAATCCACCTAAAAGTGGGAGCGTCGCCGTGCGGGGCTCACGCTGGTTCGGGCGCCGACGTTCCGCCCGTGTGCAGCGGGAGCGTCACCCTCACCGACGTTCCGCCTTGCGCTTGGCGTTCGATGATACACTCGCCGCCGATCAGGCGCGCCCGCTCCTGCATACTACGCACACCAAAGCCACCATGCCGGGTGGTCTCGATGTCTGACAGGTCAAAGCCCTGGCCATCATCGGTGATGGTCAACGTGAGCGTGCCATTCTCTTGATTCAGCCGGACGGATAGGTGCTTCATGGCGGCGTGATTCCTGGCGTTGGTGACGGCCTCCTGCAAGATGCGGAAGGCCGTAGTTTCCACGGTTGCCGGCAACCGCTCCTCGGCCAGATCGGCGGCGAAACTCATCTCGCAGCCCGCTTCCGCGCAAGCCATTTCGACAATGTGCCGGGCCGTGGCCGCCAGTCCCAGGTCGTCCAGCGCCGCCGGACGCAGGCCTTCGATGACGCGCCTGGCTTCCGCGATGGCTGCCGCCAGACCATCCATCCCCCGCTGCAACGCCTGCGAGGCCTCGTCCGGAACCCGTTCGCGATCGGCGTCGTAGTTGGCAAACTGCAGGCGGGAGCCGACGAGCATCTGGATCAGGCCATCATGAATATCGTAGGCGATGCGGCGACGCTCCTCTTCCTGCGCGGTCAGCAGTTGCTGCAACAGCGTCTGCAGTTCGGCACGACGGCGCGCAAGCCGGCGCACCAGGGCAGCGTTTTCCAGGGCGATCGACACCTGGACGGCCAGCGTGCCCAGGAGCTCGCCAGCCGCCTGGCTGCCAAGCAAGGGCTCCTGGCCGTATAGCTCGATGAGCCCGAGCTGGCCTGCGACGCAGATCGGTGCGCAACATAGGTAGCCGGCGGTGGCGTCCGTCGCCTCAAGCGCCATGGTGGTCCATGTGCCGGCAGTCATCGCCCGCGGCAGCACGTCGCCTAGGAGATCAGCATCGCGATAGGTGGACCACACCTCCCGACCCTCCCGGTGATCGATCGCCTCGTCCAGCGTGATGGCCAGGAACTCCACCGGCAGCAGCCGGTGCACGGCGGTGGAGATGGCGGTGATGACGTCGCGCTCTTCCAGGCGGGCGGCGATGTGCTGGCCGGCGAGGTTGAGCTGCGAAAGCTGGGACATGTGCCTCTCCAGTGCAGTCGCCATGTCCTGAAAGGCGGCCGCCAGGGCGGCGATCTCGTCGCGCACCGGAGCCGTCTGAAGGTGGCGAGGCGACAACACGGCGCCGTGAGCCTGCGCAAAGCCACGCACCCGGCCGGTCAGCTCCTGAATAGGTCCGGCGATCTGCCGGGCGAAGACGATCGCCATGCCGGCAGCCAAGAGCATGGCCCAAAGCACGATCAACACGGCCGTCACCCGAAAGTCGCTGACCGGGGCCAGCACGGTAGCGCGTGGCAGATCGTTGATCAGGCGCCAGTGATTGTCGCTGACGCGAACGGACTCGAACACCAGCACGTGCCGATCATCCCGCTCGGCGACCAGTGGATTGAGAAACTCCCAGATGGATTGCCAGGCGCTGGCCGGCACCGGCAGGAGGACTCCCTGATCTGTCGCCGTCAATCGGGACCAATCGTCCGCGTAGAGCGCCTGGCCGGTAACGCCCGTGTTCAAGTCCGCCGGGCCACTCCACTGGTATTCCGGATTCGGATGGAGGAGGACGTTGCCAGCATCGTCCAGGAGCGATAGCGTGTCGCCGCGGGCAGACAAAAGCACAGGGGCAGCGTACAGATTGAGAACGACGATGCCCGCTCGTGCGCCGCCCGCGGTGAAGACCGGCGTGGCGTAGCGA
>JBFGLK010000370.1:0-4351 GCA_041576195.1 Promineifilaceae bacterium (SeqCode) | reverse complement strand
TGGCCGGTCGGCTGGGTCGCGAGGTCAGTGGTCATGCGCCGTAGGCTCCGTAGTTGACCGGGTCGGACCACAGCGCGCCCGGGTCCAAAGCGGCCAGGCGATCTGGGCCAAGGCGGGCCAGATAGGCAGCCCGATCCGGCACGTCATAGACCCACTCTTGCAGCCAGGCCCCCGTGTCCTCCGGGCTGCGGGATCGGCGGTCCCAGTCCAGGTAGAAGGCGTTATCGCGATCGTAGTAGCCCTGTACGTAGCTTGGATGGGCGCCAAAGGGCTCGTGGACGACGGCGTCCACGATGAGTCCAGGGATCAGCGTCCGATTCGGGTCGCGACGAATGACGTCCTCGTCCACGATCTCCTCGACGACGGCGATGACATGGCGGCTGGCAAAGGCGGCTTCTTTTTGCATCCCGAGCAGGCCCCAAAGCTGGGTGTTGCCCTGGCGGTCGGCCCGCTGGGCGTGGATGAAGGCCACGTCCGGGTTGAGCGGCGGTACCACGGCGATCGGCCCGTCGCCGTAGGGGCTGTCGACAAAGCGAATCGCCGGGTTGGCGTCGACCATGTCGGTGCCGGCATAGCTGCGCAGTGGGAAGAACGGCAGCCGGCTGGCCCCGGCCACGTAGCGCCCGACCATGCCGAAGTGCGAATACTCCTCAATGGCCAGTGGTCCGGGGATGTCCTTCTCCACCGCCCGCCGGATGGCGTGGAGGCTGCCTACGCCCGGGTTACCCAGATAGCTGAAAACCAGGCGATCGGCGGTGCCGGCAGCCACCATCTGGTCGTAGACGAGGTCCGGGGTCATACGAATCAGGGTCAGCTGGCGCCGCCGCTGGCGCATGATCTCGTGCGCCGCCGCGAAGCAAATGAAGGCCGTAAAGCCCTCGATCGCCAGACTGATGCCGTCCGACACGAAGCGGCGGACGGCCGCCTCCATGGTCAGGAGCTTGCTTTGCGCGGTCATGGTGAGCTGGCTGCCTCGGGCAGGTCGGGCCGGGCCGCGACCCGCGTGGGTTTAGTCGACGATGGTCTGGCTCTGCTCGTGCATGTATTGCTGCACGTAGTATAGGCTCCCGCCCGCCTTGTCGGTGGAGCCGCTGCCCTTCCAGCCGCCGAACGCCTGGTAGCCGGGCCAGGCACCTGTCGTGGCGCCGCTCTCGCGGTTTACGTAGAGCACGCCGGCCTCGATGTTATCGAGGAACCACTGCACTTCGGCGTCGTCTTCGCTGTAGAAGCCGGCCGTCAGACCGTACTCGACGTCGTTAGCCCGGGCCATCGCCTCGTCCAGGTCCGTGAATCCGGCGACGGTGACGATGGGCAGGAACATCTCAACGCGCCAGAGGTCGTGATCGGCTGGCAGGTCGTCGACGATCGTGGGCATGGCGTAGTAGCCATTGAGATCCAGCACCTTGCCCCCATAGACGATCGTCCCGTTCGCCGCCAGGTCGGCCACGAAGCGCCTGTAATCGTCCAGGACGCTGGCGTTGACCACCGGTCCCATCCAGTTCTTCTTCTGCGTGGGATCGCCGACGTTGATCTGGCGGGTCAGCGACAACAGCTTCTCCAAGAAGGCGTCCTTCACGTCCTCGTGCACGAAGACGCGGGAACAGGCGGAGCACTTCTGGCCTTGCAGGCCAAATGCCGAGCGCATGACGCCGATCGCGGCCTTGTCCAGGTCAGCCTTCTTGCTGATGATGGTCGGATTCTTCCCGCCCATTTCGGCGATGCACGGGCGCGGATAGGCGCCGGCGGCGAAAGCGCGCAAGATGCGCATGCCCACATCATAGCTGCCGGTGAAGGTGATGCCGTCCACCTCTGGGTGATCGACAATGGTCTGGCCGACCGTCCGCCCGCCGCCCGTGACGAAGTTGAAGACGCCCTTGGGAATGCCGGCATCGCGGAAGCACGTCGTCAGCAGCCAGCCGGTGTAGGCGGTGTCGGTCGCCGGTTTGAAGACGACGGTATTGCCGGCGACCATGGCCCCGCCGCTGGGGCCGCCGGCGAGGGCAAACGGGAAGTTGAACGGCGAAATGACCGCCCACACGCCATACGGCTTGAGCACGCTCCGATTGTGGTGACGGGGCGTCTCGCTCTTCATGGGGACCGAGAAGCCGTCGTTTTCTTCCATCTGGTCGCAGTAGTAGCGGATCAGATCAGCGGTCTCTTCGACATCACCAAGGGCTTCGAGCCGGTTCTTGCCTACTTCAAGCGACATGATCGCGGCGATGTCAAACAGGCGCTCGCTGATCAGGTCGGCGGCGCGCCGCAGCAGGCGCACCCGCTCTGTCCATGGGGTGGAGCGCCAGCCGGCGAAGGCGGCCCGGGCGGCGTCGACGGCGTCACGGGCGTCCTGCTCAGTGCCCTTCTGGAAGTGGGCCATCACCAGGTCCAGGTCGACCGGGCTGACCTTCTCGAATGTCTGCTCGGCCCGTCGTTCCTTCCCGTCGATGTACATCGGAAACGTCTGGCCCAGCTGGGCGCGGGCCCGGGCGACGGCCTCGTCATAGAGTTGGTCCAGCACGGGATCCGGGCTGGCCAGGGTGGAATAGGTGACTTTGAACTTCTGCTGTTGCACGTGAGCCTCCTCGAAGGTGGATGGAAAGCGTGGCAAGCGCCGGCCGCTGACGTGGCCGCCGTGGGCCCCGACCCGGTGCGCCGGCGCGGCGTCTTGAGGCGTCCTGGCCATTGGCGCCAGGTGCTCCCATTATAGCGCGGAGCCGGCCGTTTTGTCAGGCGAGCAGGGTGTCGACGAGGCGGAAGCCGGGCAAGGCGAGGACGGCGCAGGCAGGCATCGTGAGGGCGCGCCAGTAGGCGACTGCGTCGAGCGGATTGGCCGCCGCCAGGAAGAGGGTCATGACGGTGCCATGGGTGACGAGGGCCAGGCGCTCGCCAGGGAAGGCGCCCAGCGCTGCCAGGATAGCCCGGCGAAAGCGGTCCAGGGCCTCCGCGCCGCTCTCCTCGCCGAAGCCTCGCCAGTCGGGCTCGCGCAGGAGGCGGGCCACGGCCTCTTCGAAGTCCGCCGGGCTGGCCAACCAGCCCACCGTTTCGCGGGCGTGCTCTTCCAGGCCGGGAAAGGGGCCGTAGGGGACGTTTAGGGCTTCGGCCAGGGTGGCCGCCGTGGCCAGTGCTTTGGGTTCCTGGCTGGCGAGAAAGCGGCCGGGGCGGAGCGCAAGCAGGCGTCCGGCGAACTGCCGGCAGACTTCAGTTCCGGCTTCCGTTAGCTCCCAGGCAGATGCCGGCAGATCGGATCGTGCCCCGGATGGGCCATGGCGGATCAGGAGTAGGTGGCCAGCGAAGAGCGCCGGCATGCCGCCGGGAGACCGGCCGCTAGTGCCAGTGCCCATCGCGCGTTCCAGGCCGGATACCCGTCACGGCAGCGAGTCCAGCGCCCACTGAATCGGGTAGGAGTTGGGGTTCAGCTCAAGGCCGGCCTGGTAAGAGGCCCGGGCGCCGGCGATGTTGCCGAGAAAGGCGAGCGCGTGCCCTTTATAGAGGTAGAGTTCCTCGACGTATTTGGCGCCCACATTGACGCGCGGGTCCGGGCTCGTCAGCATGCCGTCGACGAGGTCTACCATGTCCTGGTAGCGGCCCAGCTTCATGTAGGCGATGAAGATGCGGAACTGGTACCAGAGCATGCGACCGGGGAGGCCGAGGCTGAGCGCCCGGTCGAACGCGGCGGCGCCCTGCTCATAAAAGGCGCGGTCGCCCGTCAGCTCCCCCAGCCGTGTCAGGCTGGTGCCCAGATTAAACCAGGCGAAGTTGTCCTCAGGATCGGCCTCGGTCTCGGCCTGGGCCACGCGGGCGGCGCGCTCCCACATGCGTAGCGGTTCGACCATTTCCGGCCCGAGGATGCGGTTGACCAACGCTTCGTCGCCGGGGCGGAATATGACGATGAAGGTGTAGTTGAACTCCTGCCAGGCCGTGGCGATTTCCCGATAGGAGTCGATCCGGTCGCCGCCGTCGAAAGGCCCCAGGTAGGTGTCCTTGCTGGAGAAGATCAGGCCGGCGTCGTCATAGCTATGGACGGTGAGGTAGTGACCGTACCAACCTTCGTCACGCCCGGGGTCGTAGCCCTTTTCAATGATCACGGGGAAGCCTGCGGCGATGAGTGCCCGGAGCATGTCCAGGTCTCCGCCGCTGAAAGCGGCTGCCCGCATGCCCGGGATCTGCTCATTTACATAATCTACCATTTGCCAGGGGCTGACGTTGCGGTCCTGCTCATTGGGCTTAAGGTATTCGGCCGCCTGGACCTGGTTGATATCGACGCCGAAGTAGTTGAGCACGATCGTCATGTTGGCCGGGCCACAGTTGTTGAACTTCTGCGGCTCGACGGTCAGGCCGCTGATGCTGGCGCTCG
>JBFGLK010000369.1:0-4360 GCA_041576195.1 Promineifilaceae bacterium (SeqCode) | reverse complement strand
GGCGCTGTTGCTGGTCCTGCCCTGGCTGCTGAAGAACCTGGCGCTTACTGGCAATCCAACCTACCCGTTCTTCTCGGCCAACGGCCTGCACTGGGACGCCTGGCGGGCCTGGTTCTTCGATCGACCCGGCACCGGCCTGTGGCCGGCCGACTGGGGCCGACTGTTGCTGGCGCCGCTGGAGGCCAGCCTCATCGGCGCCGAAGGCTCGGCCAGCTACGACGCCACCATCGGGCCCTTCGTGCTGCTTATGGCGCCGCTTCTGGCGCTGGTGTGGCGGGCGTTGCCGACAGCGACCCGGGCCGCTAGTGGCCACGTCGCCTTGTTCTTCGCGGTGCAGTATGGCCTCTGGCTCGCCGGCATGACGCGCTCGGCGCTGGCGTTGCAGAGTCGCTTCTTGCTGCCGGCCTTCGGCGCCAGCGCCGCCCTCGGCGGCGTGGCCCTGGCCGCCCTGCCCGCCCTGCGCCGGCCGCGGCTGGCGGTTGACTGGCTGGCGCGGACCGTCTTTGCCCTCGCCCTGGCGCTGCTCCTGTTCGACACCGTCCTTCATGCTGTTGCCGTCCATCCGCTACCCGTCCTCGCCGGCCTGGAGAGCCGCCAGGCCTACGAGGCCCGGCGCCTCGGCCCCTACGCCGCGGCGATGATCGCCGTCAATGCGTTGCCGGCCGGCGCCCGGGTGCAGTTCCTCTGGGAACCACGCAGCTATCTCTGCCGTGTCGATTGCCTGCCCGACGCCATCCTGGACCACTTCCTTCACCAAACGCACTGGCTCGGGCGTGACGCCGAGACGATCGCCGCCGGCTGGCGGGCGGACGGCGTCAGCCACGTGTTGTTTGGGCAAAGCGGCTATCGCTTCATCCTGGCGTCCGCCTTCGACCCGGTGACGGCGCGGGACGAGGCCGTGCTGGCAGCGCTACAGGCGCGCCATCTCGAGCCGGTCGCGTCGTTCGACGACGCCTACGTCCTTTACCGGCTGCGATGAGCGACGCCCGCCGCCACTTGCTCTGGCTTGCCCTGGTGCTGGTCCTGGCCACGGGTTTGCGTCTCGTTCGTCTGGAGCAGCGACCGCTCTGGTACGACGAGGCGTTCAGCCTGCTGCTGGCGGCGCGCCCACCGGACGCGTTGCTCGCGGCCACGCTGGGCGAAGGAGTGGCGGCGGCCGAGGAGCACCCACCCCTCTACTACCTCCTGCTCCATCGCTGGATGATCTGGTTTGGCGACACGCCCGCGACCGCCCGGGCGCTGTCGGCGTTGGCCGGCGTGGTCACGGTCGGGCTGCTCTATCTGCTCGGGCGGCTGCTGTGGGATGAGCGCGCCGGGCTGGCGGCGGCGCTGGTGGGCGCTATCAGCCCGTTTGCCGTCTATTACTCCCAGGAAGCGCGCATGTACGCGCTGTTAGGGATGGCGTTGCTGGCCGCCAGCTACTGCTTCGCCTGGGGGTGGCGCCGGGGCGGCGTTTGGCCTTGGGCCGGCTTCGCCCTCGCCGGGGCGCTGGCGCTCTACACGCACAACCTGGCCGGACTCTTCGTCCTGGCACTGGATCTGTGGCTCGCCTGGCAGTGGTTCGGGCGACGTCGCCGGCCGCGCTGGCGGGCCATCGTGGCGGCCCACGTCGTGTTGCTGGCCCTCTACACTCCCTGGCTGACCGTCTTGCCGCGCCAGATCGGCAAGCTGGCGGACGCCTATTGGTTGTCACAGCCGGGGCTGTCGGCCGTGGTGCAGTCCGTCTTCGTGTTTCACTTCGCGGCAGATAACCAGGGGTTACCCGCCTGGCTCCTGCCTTTCGCGCTGTCGTTTGGGCTAAGCATCCTGGTGCTCGTGCTGCTCGAGTTCGCCCGTCGCGATGAGAGAGCGACCGCGCCGATCGACGCCTTGCCGGCACGGGAGTATGTCGGCGTTCTGGCTTTTGGCCCGGTCGTGCTGGCCTTCCTCATCTCGCTCGTGCGTCCCATCTTCGTCATGCGGGCGTTCCTGCCGGCAGCCCTCATCTACTATCTGCTCGTGGGCCGGTTCTTCGTGGCCGGCCGGCCGCCACGCCTGATTCGCGCCGTCGTGGCCTCCGGCTCCGCGGCCGTCGTGGTCGCCTCGCTCGCCTTTCACTATCAATATGGCGCGTTTCCCCGGGCGCCGTTCGCGGCCGTCGCGGCCCACCTCGATGCGGCGGCCGCCCCCGGCGACGCCATCGTGCACAGCAACAAGCTGAGCTACCTGCCGCTCCTCTATCTGCGCCCCGACCTGCCGCAGGCATTCCTGGCCGATCCGCCCGGCAGCGAAAGCGACACGCTGTCACCGGAGACGCAGGCCATCCTGGGCATCGCCGAGACGGTGGAGCTGGACCAGGCCGTCGGCGAGGCGCCCCGCGTCTGGCTCATCGTCTACGATCGCGCCCTGGCGGCGGCTCGACGGGCCGGCCTGACACGGCACCCGGACGTGGCCTGGCTCGCCGACCGCTACGAGCGCCGCACCGACCATCGCTTCGGCGACCTGATGGTGCTGGAGTTCGCCGGGCCGGTGGAGGCCGGGCCGTGACCCCGGCACCGGAATCCGGCGCCGACCAGCCGCCTGTTGCCGGCGAGACCAACGCTCATCCAGGCGGTCCCGACACGACGCCCGCCATGATCGTGGCCAATCTGCCGCGGCGCGAGTGGCAGGCGGCGGCCGCGGTCGCCCTGGCGCTCGCGCTGCTGCTGTTGCTGCCCTATTGGCTGGGCTACCGGCTGACCCCGGCGGGCCAGGTCTACACCGGCCTGCTGATGAATCCGGAGGACAGCCAGACCTATTTCGCCAAGATGCTCCAGGGGTGGGAGGGCGCCTGGCGCTACACCATCCCGTTCACCTCCGAGCCGCACGAGCCTGCGTTCGTCGGCGTCTACTATCTGGCGCTCGGGCACCTGGCCCGCCTGCTGGGGCTCTCGCTGACGGCGATCTGGCACGGCGCCCGCTTCGTGGCAGGCGTCTTCCTCTTCCTGTCGACCTTCGCCTTTGTCGCCGCCTTCCTGCCCGAGCGCCGGCACCGCTGGACCGCGTACGTGCTGGCGTGCACCGGCGCCGGCCTGGGCTGGTTGCTGTTTCTGCTCGGGCAGCCTTACTGGCTGGATGCCTTTCCCGTCGACTTCAAGCAGCCGGAGGCGTTTCTGCTCTTCACGGCGCTCACATTTCCCCATGTGGCTACCGGCAGCGGCCTGATGATGGGGTGCGTGTTGCTGGCCCGGCGGCTATGGACCCGGCCCGAGCCGCGTCTGATCGCGCTGCTGGGCGCCGTCAACCTGGCGATCGCCCTCGTCTACCCGTTTCTGCTCTACCTGGCGGTCGGCGCGGTGGGCCTCTTCGCCCTGGCGGAGGCGATCGTCGACCGGCGCCTGTCGCGGCCATCGTTTGCCGCCCTGGGGCTCGGCTTCCTGGCGCCCGCGCCGCTCCTGGTCGTCTACGCGCTGACGCTGCGGACGAACCCCATCTTCGCCCAGTGGGAGGCGCAGGCGGCGTTGCCGGCAGCGCCGTGGCCTCACTACGTTCTGGCGTATGGCCCGTGGCTGTTGCTGGCCGGGCTTTCCTGGCGCCGGACCGGGCGGGCGCCCGGCTTTCGACCGGCGTGGGCCTGGGTCGTCGCGGCGTTTCTGCTCCTGTTGCTGCCCCTGAACGCCCAGCGACGCTTTGTGCAAGGCGCCGTCGCTCCGTTGGCCGTGCTGGCGGCGATCGGCTGGTGGGAGGTGGCCCTGCCGGCCCTGTTGCGACGCCGACCGTTCCGCGAGCTGCCGGCACGCGCCCCTCGCTACACGGAGGCCGGGTTGGCCCGCCTGCTCACGGCGACCCTGCTGTTGATCATGGGCCTGTCCAACCTCTACGTGCTGGCCAGCGCCAGCGTGACCGCGGCCGTCCAGCAGCCCTATCCCTTCTTTCGCCCGGCGGCCGAGGCGGCGGGCGCGGCCTGGTTGCGCGCGAAGGCGGCCGACGGCGCGGTCGTGCTGGCCAGCTACGAGAGCGGCAACTTCATCGCGGCGCAGGCTGGCGTGCCGGTCGTCGTGGGCCACTGGGCGGAGACCGCCGAGTTTGCCCGCCGGCAGGACGAGGCGGCGCGCTTCTTCTCGGCGGACGTGGACGACACCTGGCGCCGGGCGTACCTGGCGGCGCTGTCGGTGCGCTATGTCTGGATTGGCCCGCCGGAGCGGGCCCTGGGTGGCTTCGTCCCGGGCCCGTATCTGGAGGAGGTGTTTCGGCAGGGGGAGGTGAGGATCTACGAGGTGAGGAGGTGACTGCGCGTGACGCACTACGTAACACCCGAAGGGTGCGTTCGCACCCTTCGGGTGTTACGAACGGGTGGCCTAGTACCCCCGCGCCACCTCCACGCGGTTCGGCACCGGCTGGC
>JBFGLK010000368.1:0-4362 GCA_041576195.1 Promineifilaceae bacterium (SeqCode) | reverse complement strand
CGCTGACGTCCAACGTGGCCCCGGCGCGGCCGCCGACGCGGCCGGTGACGAAGCCTTCGGCGAAACCGGCGTCGGCCCCGAGGGTGAAGAGGTCTCCGGACAGTGAGGGCATGGCGATTCTCTCCTGTCAGTAGGAGGCAACACGGAAGCCGGCCGCCACGGGCGCGGGTCCCGCGGGTCGGCGATAGTGTCGACCGGTGCCGGGGTGGGCTGCCGGCATTGGGTTGGCTGGCGAATGCGTGTGCCGACCGGTCGGCAAACCGGTCGTGTTCGCTGGCACGCGACGGCGATCTGGCCGCGTATTGTATCAGAGTTTTTGGTTTGAGCTTCACCTGTCTTGGTCGTGCTACTACTATGCGAAATCGCCCCTTGACCGCCCCTCCCGCCGCCTTATCCTCTCTCCGCATCGCCCCTCGCTGAGAAGGCCGCTGCGCGGGAAATAGGTCGGTTTTCCGGCGCCCCGCACGCCAAAATGACCGATCCCAAGAAGTGGTGTACCATCATGTGTGGTTGTGCACGGCCATACATTCGGTGGTACACGCTGGTACACGCATTTTTTCCTGCCGGGATTGCCCATTGACAACCGTGTACCATTATGTATACTCATGCACGTTGGTGCATTGGATGGTACACGCTGGTACACCAGTGCGCAGGTCCGAAAACGGGCTTCCGAGGAAGGCAAGGCCGCCCCGTTTTTGCAAACTGGCGCCAAGGGCGGCATTGCTTCTCCACAGAAGGCGTGGGTACGATCCCGAGGAACGAGGTATGCCGGCACGAGTCTATTCTGTCGAGAATCGCAAGGGGGGGGTGGGCAAGACCACGACGGCCGTGACGTTGGCCGTGGGCCTGGCCCGGCGCCTGCAGGCCGAAGAGCGCGGCAACGTGCTCGTCGTCGACCTCGACCCGCAGGGCGACGCCGCGCGCGGCCTCGGGCTCAGCCCCAATGGCCGCTGCGTCAGCCACGTGCTCCTGGGGGACGGGGGTGTCGAAACACTGCGCGACAACGTGATGTCCGCCGACCGGTCCGCCGAGGGCGGCCCTCCCCGCCCTAACCTCTATGTCCTGCCGGCCAGCGACCGGCTGAGCGAGGCCAAGGAGGATCTCCTGACCGAGTTCGCCCTGGCCGCCGCCCGCTCCATGCGCGGCCGCCGCTCTGGCGAGGAGCGCCACCTGGTCGACATCCTGGACGAGAAGCTGGGCCTGGCCAAACAGGCGTTCGCCTTCATCATCGTTGACTGCCCGCCGACCCTGGATCTCCTGCAACAGGCGGTGCACCAGTACGCGGACTACGCCATCGTGCCGGTCAAGGTCGACTACCACGGCGCCAGCGCCACCGGCCGGCACACGGGCAACATCATCCAGGACCAGGCCGAGGGCATCGACATCAAGATCGCGGCCATCGTCCCCACCTTCGTCAGCGCCCGCTTCATCCTGACCCGGAGCATGATGGAAGACCTGGTCCGCGTTTATGGCCGGCAGGTGATCGCCCGACCCATCCCCAACACCGTCCGCGTGGCCGAAGCCCCGGCCAGCGGCGGCCAGACCATCCTGGAGTATCTGCCCGATTCGCCCGCGGCCATCGCTTACGAGGACCTGGTGGACCGCATCTACGCCCAAGGATAGGTGGCTCATGGCCTACGACGACCCCTTTGCCGATCTGGAGCCCGAAGCGCCGAAGAAGCCAAAGCCCAAACGCGCGGGCCGGAAGGGCAAGTTCGACCGGCCGCTGGAGATCTCGCGGCGCGAGGTCTATAAGGCGACCGGCACCGGCGGCAGCGTCATGCACGGCCGGCAGTATCAGCTGACGACGCGCCTGCCGCCCGAGGTGGTGGATCAGATCCGGGCCTGGGCGGCCGATCTGGGCATGACTCAGCAAGACCTGCAGCGCTACTGCTTCTACCGTGGCCTGCAGTCGCTCGAGGAGGGGGAGCGGCCCGAGTTTGAAGAGGTCGTGGTGCGCAAGCGGCTCAAGCCACCGGAGTGACTTCCAGAGAGAGAGCCAGGCCGACCCGCCCGGTCAGCCAGGGGGTATCATATGATACCCCCCGATGTGTGAGCCCGGAGAGTGCATGAACGCCATTCAAGTCGTCGAGCAGAAGCAGGTCAGGCTATACGATGACGAGCTGCTGGCCGTCAAGGCGGCGGACAATCAGGTCTACGTCTCGGTCAACCAGATGTGCGAGGCGCTGGGCATCGCTCCCCCGATGCAGCGGCGGCGCATTCGCGACCACGAGATCCTGAACGAGGGGTACGTGCTCGGCACCGTGCTGACCGAAGGCGGTCGGCAGCAGGCGGGCCTCTTGCGGGCCGATCTGGTTCCCCTCTGGCTTATCGGCATCCAGATCAAGAGCGTGCGCGACGACGTCCGCCCGAAGCTGAAGCTGTTCATCCGCCGCGCCGCCGTCGTGCTGGCCGAGGCGTTCGCCGAGGGTCGCCTGACGACGGATCCGGACTTCGAGGCGCTCCTGGCTCAGGAGTCGGAGGCGGTGCAGGCTTACAAAGTGTTGCAGGCCATGGTCAAGCTGGCGCGTAGCCAGATCCTGATCGAGGCGCGGTTGGACCATCACGACGATCGGCTGGCCGACTACGAGACCCGTCTGGAGGCGGTGGAGACCGTCCTGGGCGATACGGGCCGCCACGTCACTCCGGACCAGGCGATGCAAATCAGCCAGTCGGTCAAGCTGGTAGCCCTGGAGTTAGGCAAGCGGAGCCAGAAGAACGAATACGGCGCGGTCTATGGCCAGTTCTACCGCGAGTTCGCCATCACCAGCTACAAACAGCTGCCGGCCGGCCAGTTTGACCGGGCGATGGCCTGGCTCACCGACTGGTACCGACGCATCACCGGAGCCACGGCGCCGGGGGAGGCGCCGTTCTAGCCAGAGCTAGAGCGAGAGGGGGGGGTGTTGGGGAGAGATTGTTTCGCATAGTCTTAGGCGGAGTGAGCGACGACCGGGCGGCGGGGGAACGGTGGCCGGTCCGTATGACCCCATGAGAATGGACGATAGCGGCGTGGCCGAGCGGCGCGTCTCCAGTAGCCCGCGCCCCGGCAGGCATAGTAGCCGCAGTGGGCGACAAAGCCCACGGGCATGGCCGCCACGGCGAGGCGAAAGGCAGCGGGTTCGATCGCCGTCAGCGCGCCCTCGGCAGAAAAGGGGCGTGTGGGTAAGCTTGAGACCGATTTTACTGCACCGGGGTAGGACGCGATGGCCGGACGAGGCAAGCTGCCGGCAGGGCCGGCGACCCTGCGGGTCATGACGTTCAACATTCGCTACGACGGGCCGCCGCTGGCCGGGATCCTGGGCGCGCCCGACTGGGCGGCGCGGCGGGAGGCCGTGCTGGTGACGATCCGGGAGGCCGACCCGGACCTGCTGGGGTTGCAGGAGGTCACCCTGGGGCAGCTGCGCGATCTGGCGGCCGGCCTGCCGGCATACGACTGGGTCGGCCGCGGGCGGGACGACGGCCACGAGGCCGGCGAGTTCACGCCCATCTTCTTCCGCCGCGATCGCCTTGCCCTGATCGACAGCGACACCTTCTGGCTGTCCGACACCCCTGAATCGCCCGGCGATCCGGCCTGGGGCGCCCGCCTGCGCCGCATTACCACCTGGGCCCGGCTGCGGGCCGGACGGCGGACCTGGTGGTTGTTCAACACTCACTTCGATCACGAGTCCCCGCTGGCGCGCCACAACAGCGCCCGCCTCCTGCTGGAGCGGGTGGGGGCGGCCGGGCCGCGGCTCCTCGTCACCGGGGATCTCAACAGCACGCCGCGGATGGCGACCTATCGCCTGCTGACGGCGCCCGGCAGCGGCCTGTTCGATGCCCGGCGCCGCTCGGCCCGGCGCCACGAGGGCGCGGGGCGGACGTTTCACCCGCTCTTCGACGGCCGGGCGATCGCCCGCATCGACTACGTGCTGGTCGGAGCGGCGGTTGACGTGTTGCGTCATCGGGCGCTCGACGCGCCAGTGAACGGTCTCTACCCGTCCGATCACTTCCCCCTGGTGGTCGACTGCCGTGCCTGAGGGCGGGATCCATCCTGGCGCTATGGCTAAAAGATGCCGGCCAGATGCCGGCAAGGTCTGGCGTGCGGGCTGGACCGTGCCGGTAGGGCCCGCCGGAAGGCCCCACGACCCGGCCGGCGTGCGGGATACGCGGACGGTCGACGCGCCAGGCCTCCGCGCGTTCGACCGAAACTTCGAACGATATGATCGATTCTTTTCCGGAGCGAACGAGCCGCGCTGGGGCCGGTTTACCGGCCCGTTCAGCGCCGGATGGCCGGCAGGAACAGGGTCCGGTCGCGCCCGGCGCCGCCCCGCGGGTGATGTGCGCGCCGCCGATCGTGTTCATGTCGATGATCGTGCTGTCGCT
>JBFGLK010000367.1:0-4365 GCA_041576195.1 Promineifilaceae bacterium (SeqCode) | reverse complement strand
TCGCCGCCGGGCCGCAGCCAGGCGGCCAGCGCGCGCAGCCGCGCCGGATCGGGCCCGTAGGGAAAGAGGTTGCGCCCGAGGAGACAGTCAAAGCGCAGGTCCGTCTCCCCGCGCAAGTCCAGCAGGCGCTCGAGATCCGCCGGGGCGCCGACCAGGACGGTCGGGCGCTCCAGTGCCGGCAACTGCTCCGCCTGGCCACGCAGGAGCTCGCCCGCCTCGTCGCCTTCCGCCAGCACCCAGACGCCGCCTTCCGGCGCCCGGCGCACCGCTTCCCAGGCCAGCAGTCCGCTTGATTCGCCGACGACCAGGACGAGCTCGTGCCGGCGCACGGCGGCCAGATCGAAGAGGCGATCGCGGACCATGGCCAGGGCCTGGCTGGCGCCGGCGGCGCGGGCCAGCCAGGCGTCGCGGCGGCGATCCACCGGGCCGGTCGTAAGCACCTCTGCCGGGCCGGGGGCGGTTGACTCGAGCATCGCCGCGAGCTGCGCCTCGCGCCGGCGGGCTACCGCCTCGCGGACGGCGCGCTCATATCCCTGGTCCGACGGCTGGTAGAAGAGCTTGCCCTGGAGGGCTGCCGGCAGGTATTGCTGGGCCACCCAGTGATCGCGATAGGCGTGTGGGTAGAGATAGCCCTTGCCGTGACCGAAGCCCTCGGCATCCCGGTTGTTGTCCTTCAGGTGGAGGGGTACATCGGGCTCCTGCTCCTGCTCCACGCTGGCCAGGGCGTCGAAGAAGGCCAGCGTCGAGTTGGACTTGGGGCAAGTGGCCAGGTAGAGGGCCGCCTCTGACAGGTGGAATCGGCCTTCTGGCAGCCCGACCTTCTCATAGAGCTCCCAGCAGCTGTTGACGACCATGGTGGCCTGGGGGTCGGCCAGGCCGATGTCCTCCGCGGCCAGGATGGCCATGCGCCGGAAGATGAAGCGCGGGTCCTCTCCGGCATAGAGCATGCGGGCCATCCAGTAGAGGGCGGCATCGGGGTCGGAGCCGCGCACGCTCTTGATGAACGCCGAGATGGTGTCGTAGTGGACGTCGCCGTCCTTGTCATAGAGGACGGCGCGGCGCTGAATGGACTCTTCTGCCACTTGCAGGTCGACGTAGATGGTGCCGTCCGGGCCAGGTGGCGTCGTCTCCACGGCCAGCTCTAGGGCGTTCAGTACGCCGCGAGCGTCCCCGTTGGCCACGTTGACCAGGTGCTCCAGCGCCTCGTCCGTCACCTCCACGGGGAGGCGGCCATAGCCCCGCTCGGGATCGGCCAGTGCCTGGTGCGCGATCTGGCGCAGGTCTGCTTCGGTCAGGGGACGCAGCTGGAAGATGCGGCTGCGGCTGACGAGGGCCTTGTTGACCTCGAAGTAGGGGTTCTCCGTGGTGGCGCCGATGAGGATGATCGTGCCGTTCTCCACATGGGGGAGCAGGGCGTCCTGCTGGGCCTTGTTCCAGCGATGGACCTCGTCGACGAAGAGCGTGGTGCGTTGGTTATAGAGCTGGCGGCGTTCCAGGGCGTCGGCGATAGCCTCGCGGATTTCCTTGACTCCGGCGAGGACGGCGTTGATGGTGATGAAGTGGCTCTGGGTGTGGTTGGCGATGATGGCGGCCAGGGTCGTCTTCCCGGTGCCGGGTGGGCCATAGAAGATGAGGGAAGAGAGCTGATCGGCCTGGATGGCGCGGCGCAGGAGGCGGCCAGGCCCGACGATGTGCGCCTGGCCGGCAAAGTCGTCGAGGGTGCGGGGTCGCATGCGATTGGCCAGCGGGGACTCACGCTCGATCTGCTCGCGGCGAGCGTGGGCGAAGAGGTTCATGGGCGCATTGTAGCCGGGAGCGGGGGCTGCCGGCAACCGGGGTGGGGGGACTGCCGGGGAATCTTCCGGGCAGCCCTCGCACGTCGGGTGCTATAATGGCCTCATAGGGAGCCCGTCATCTTCCCCCTGTGGGCGGGTGCGGCCACGGCGACGGTTGGTGGAAGCAACAAAGGAGGCACCTATGGTGGCATCATGGTGGTCGCTCTATCCCCCGATGCTACGCAGTCGCCTTTTCGAGGAAGCCGTGGCCCGGCTCTGGCACGACGGCCTCATATCAGGCGAGATGCACCTGGGGACGGGAGAGGAAGCGATCGTCGCCGGGGTCGTGACTCAGTTGCGAGACGACGATGCGATGGCGTTGGATCATCGGGGAACGTCAGCCATGTTCCTGCGTGGTGTCGATCCCGCCCTCCTCTTGTGGGAGCTGCTTGGTTGGCCCAACGGGCTTTGCGGCGGGATGGGTGGGCACATGCATTTGTATTCGCGCGATCATCTGGCTGCCTCCTCGGGGATCGTCGGGGCCGCGGGTCCCGCCGCCGCCGGCTTTGCGCTGGCGGCGCAGGTCCGCCAGTCAGACGCCGTCGCCGTGGCCTTCTTCGGCGAAGGCGCGATGAACCAGGGCATGCTGCTAGAGTCGCTGAACCTCGCGTCGACCTGGCGTCTCCCGGTTCTGTTTGTTTGCAAGGACGATAGCTGGGCCATTACCACGCCGTCCGAGCGCACGCGTGGTGGGCTCCTGGGCGATCGGGCTCGTGGACTCGGCGTTCCGGCCGTCGTCGTCGACGGGGCCGATGCAATGGCCGTGTGGACCGCGGCCGCGGCGGCCATCGACCGGGCGCGACGCGGGCATGGGCCAATGTTTCTGCACGCTCACTGCGTGCACGTCGAAGGGCACTTCCTCGGCTATCCGCTCTTGCGCCTCGTGCGACAGCCACTCAGGGAGGTGTCCACGATCGCTGGCCCACTGACCCGCTCACTCTTACGATGGCATGGAGCGCCATGGCGTGAGCGGCTGGCGGGCCTGCAGGAGGTACTGGCCGCCGTTTGGCAGACGCTACGAGATCCGCGGCGCGCTCGCGCGCACGACCC
The DNA here is from genome assembly GCA_041576195.1 of Promineifilaceae bacterium (SeqCode). Lineage (GTDB taxonomy): Bacteria > Chloroflexota > Anaerolineae > Promineifilales > Promineifilaceae > JAGVTM01. The sequence continues at coordinate 1,480 of JBFGLK010000367.1, read as the reverse complement.
TGTCTGGCGCGCGCGCCAGAAACTCTGCAGCGAGCCTGCCCGGCTGAAAGCGCTGGAGGATGACGTCAACCAGGAAATCAATCTGTTGTTGGCGAGGGCCATGGCGGAGGTGCCGGCATGAGAACGATGGCCTTTACGGAAGCGATCGACGATGCGCTCGCTCAGGCGATGGTCGCTGACCCGAGCGTCATCCTCTTGGGCGAAGATGTGCCGATGCTGCGCCGCAACCTTCTGGTTCGCTTTGGGTCGCGGCGCGTGCGTGGCACGCCCATTAGCGAGAGCGCCTTCCTTGGAGCCGGCGTCGCCGCGGCGATGGCCGGCATGCGCCCCGTGGTCGAGCTTTACATGGTGGATTTCCTGGCCGTCTGCATGGACGCGCTGGTGAACCACGCGGCCAAAGTTGAAGCCTTCTCCGGTGGCCGGTGGACCGCTCCGGTTGTCGTCCGCGCGCCCTGTGGCGGGGGGTATGGGGACGGTGGACAGCACGAGCAGGCGCTGTGGGGCTGGCTGGCACACATTCCCGGGCTGACGGTCCTGGTCCCGTCCACGCCCGCCGATGCGGGCGGGCTGATGCTGGCGGCCTTGCGCCACGACGGACCCGTCGTCTTCTTGGAGCACAAGCTCCTCTCTGAGATGATGCTCGAGTTCCTGGGCTCCGGCGGGCGGGATACCGTCCGCTTTGATGTCCCGGTGGATGGCGCGCGGGGACCTGTACCTGACCGCTGGGAGCCGGCACCGCTCGGCCGGTCGATCACACGCCGGGAGGGGACGGATCTGACCATCATTAGCGCGGGGGTAGGGGTGCATCGGGCCGTTGAAGCGGCGCAGGCGTTGGCAAGCGAGGGCATCTCTGCCGGCGTCATCGACCTGCGGTCCATCGCGCCGCTGGACCGGTCGGCCGTCTGCGACGCCGTCGCCCGGAGCGGACGGATGCTGGTCGTCGACGAGGATTACGAGGGATTTGGACTGTCAGGGGAGCTCGCCGCGGTCGTCTTGGAGGCCGGCATATCCTGTCGCTATGCTCGTGTGTGTACGCGCACGACGATTCCCTATGCCCCGGATCTTGAGCGGAGGACCCTGCCCAATCGGGAACGCATCCGCGACGCGGCGCGGCGCCTCATGACTTGAGGCGCGACAGCCGGGTAGTCTCCCCGGCAGTCCCGGCAACCGGTACAGATGTATGGTACACTGCCGGAGAATCTCCCCGTCAGTCTACGCTACCCACCCACAATGTGAACGACCCGGCCCCCCTCTGGACCTGCCCCCGCTGTGGGGCGAAGTTCGTCAACGCCAATCAGTGGCATTCGTGCGGACAGGCATCGCTTGCCGACTGGCAGGCGCGCATGGGCCCGCGCGCCCGTACTCTCTACGATCGGTTCGAGAGGCTGATCGCGGCTTGCGGTCCCTACCACGTGGCACCGGCCAAGACGCGCATCGCCTTCATGGGCCGCGTGCGCTTCGCAAACATCTATCGCCTGTC
>JBFGLK010000366.1:0-4401 GCA_041576195.1 Promineifilaceae bacterium (SeqCode) | reverse complement strand
TAGGGCTCGCCATTCGAGATCGCCTGCCCCAGCGCGTCGATCGGATCGCCGCTCTTCGGGTAGTAGTCCCATGGTGAGCGGGTGAACGACGGGCTGAAGAAGCCACCGTTCATGGCGACCTGCAGGTCAAACTCATCGAGGAAGGTGGTGGTGGTGCGTGCCGGCAGCTGGCGGCCACCGGTGGGCTCGCCGGGTGTGACCAGGACGCGTATGTCGGGATCTCTCAGGTCCACGCGCACGGCGTGAATCACCAGTGGGCGTGGCTCGTCGCGCAGCTGGCGCTCGTAGACGACGCCAGGATACCAGGGCTCCGACAGGGGGAGCCTGGCCGGGCGGCGCAGCTTGTTGCCCTGCCAGAGCAACAGGGGCGACATGACGAGCAGGATCATAAAGAGGGGCCAGCGTTTGCCCATGCGAGGGATTGTAGGCGGCGTACGCGACACCGGCCCAGAACCTTAAGCTGGGACTAAGGTGGGGGGAGCGCGGCCCGGTCGGCGCGACGTTGGAGCGCGGCCGCGAAGGCGCGGGCCCGCGCCTCGGCGGTGCCCGTGTAGCTGCCGGCATCGAGCAGAGCTGTCAACGCCGCCGGTTCGAGGTGCGCGGCAAGGCGCGCGTCGGCGAGCAACCGGGCCGGCATTGGGTTCGCCTCACCCAGGCGCACCGCCTCCCAGGCGGCGAGGCTGTGCTCCCGCAACCAGTCATGTGCCGCCTGACGATCGGCGCCGGCGGCCACCAGGGCCATCAACACGCGTTCGGTGGCGGCAAACGGGCCATAGGTGGCCAGATTGCGGCGTGCGGCCTCTTCGTCGATGCGCATCTCCCGGATCACGCGTGTCATGCGTCGCACCATCTCGTCGCAGGCCAGGAACGCTTCGGGCTGGATGAGACGGCGATTGGCTGAGTCATCCAGGCTGCGCTCCAGGATCGCCTGGCTGGCGTTCTCCCAGGCGGTCGTCACCGTGCCGGCGACGAAGCGGGCCAGCGAGCAGACATTTTCGGTATTGATCGGGTTGCGCTTGAACGGCATCGCCGACGAGCCGACCTGGCGAGCGCCGAACGGTTCCGACCACTCGCCGATGGCCGGCGACTGAAGGATGCGGAAGTCGAGGGCCAGTTTGTGCAGGGAAGCGGCTAGCGCGGCGAGCGCCTGCTGGATGCCCAGGTCTTGCAGCCGCGGGTACGTCTGCGTGGCGATGGGAAAGGCCGGCAGCTCCAGCCAGGCCAACGCCCGCGCCTCCATCTCCTCGGGGCGCATGCCGGTGCCGGCCAGGATCTGCGCGAAGCTCGCCTGGGTGCCCACCGCTCCCTTGAAGCCCTTGCCGCGCACGCTCTTGGCCAGGGCGCCCAGGGCGTCGGCGCCCGCTGCCAGGTCCTGGGCGTAGACGGCGAAGCGGTAGCCGAGGGTGGTCGGTTCGGCCGGCTGCAGGTGGGTGTAGGCCATGACCGGCGTGCCGGCATACCGATCGATCTTCGCCACGAGGGCCGCCAGCAGCGACTCGAGCTCACGGGAAAGCAGGCGCAGCGCGGCGCGGAGGCGGAGGGCGTCGACGTTGTCGGTGATATCGGCGCTGGTCGCTCCCCAGTGGAGGATGCCGCCACCCAGCGGGCACTGCTCCGCGAAGGTGCGGATCTCGGCCATGACATCGTGCCGGGTCTCCCGCTCGATGGCCAGCGCCCGGTCGATGTCCACGTCGTCCATATGGCGGCGCAAGTCGTCCAGCTGCGCCTCGCTGACGAGCCCGGCCTCGTGCTGCGCAGTGGCCAAGGCGACCCATACCCGGCGCATAAGCAGGCGTTTCTGTCGCTCCGACCAGAGCTGGCGCATCTCCGGGCCGCCATAGCGCCAGCTCAGCGGGGAGACAAAGGTGTCGTGATCGTGGGTCATGGATGAGATACCGGCTGATCGCCGGCGGCGCGTGGCGACCGTTGATCGCGTGGCCTACGGTGGACCAGCGGCCGCGCGCGCCTTGGCGGCCGGGCGATCAGCGCGGGAGCGCGTCGCGGGAGACGCGACTGTCGGCGGCTGCGTTGGTCAGCATGGAGGCCAGGGCCACCGCTTGCTCTGGCGTGAGGAAGATGTTGACCTCGTCGGCCCGGAGGAGCCGCTCTTCCTCGGGGCAATCTTCGACGATGCAGACGCAGATGTTGTCCTCGAAGTCGCTGTCGGACTCCTCGTAGTAGACGCTGACGCGGAGGCTGTCATCCAGCAGGGAGAGTGCCATGGTGCTGCTCCTTCTCCCCTGGTGGGGAGCCTGTCCGGGCATCGGCCCAGCGGCGGACGAGGTGCACGCACACCTCGGTGGCCCGGGCCATGTCCTGGAGGCTGATCCACTCCAGCGGGCCATGGAAGTTGTGCATGCCGGTGAAGATATTGGGCGACGGCAGGCCCATCTCGGTCAGGCGGGCGCCATCGGTGCCGCCGCGGATTGGGCGCATGACCGGCTCGATGCCGGCATCCTCGATGGCGGCTATGGCCAGTTCGACCGGGCGCATGTCGTTTTCCAGCCAGTAGCGCATGTTGCGGTATTGGGGCGTGGCGCTCACTGTGACCCGTGCTTCTGGTGCCGCAGCCTCCAGGGCAGCGCAGGCGTCTCGCAGCCGCGCCTGGTGGGCGGTTAGCCCGTCGAGCTCGAAGTCCCGCAGGATAAAGTGGATCTCGGCACGGGCGGCGTTGCCTTCCAGGTGATAGGCGTGGAGAAAGCCGTCGCGCCCGGCGGTGGTCTCCGGGGTGGGACCAGTTCGGGCCAGGTCGAGGATGAGTTGGGCGGCGAGCTGGAGGGCGTTGACGAGGCGTCCCTTCGCATAGCCAGGATGAGCGGCCACGCCTTCGACGACGACGATCGCGCGATCGGCGGAGAACGTTTCGTAGGTTATCTCGCCCAGAGCGCTCCCATCCAGCGTGTAGCCGACGTCGGCGCCGAGATCGGCCAGGTCCAGATGGGCCACCCCGCGACCGATCTCTTCATCCGAGTTGAAGCAGATGCGCAGTCGGCCGCGCGGGATCTCCGGGTGGGCGAGGAGGTGGCCCACGAGCGTCATGATGATGGCGATGCCCGCTTTGTCGTCGGCGCCCAGCAGGGTCGTGCCGCTGGCGGTGACGATGTCCTCCCCGTGTTTGTCGAACAGTTCCGGGCTGTTCCTCGGCGTGAGCACCTGGCGCGGGTCATCCGGAAGCACGATCGGCGTGCCGTCGAAGTCGCGATGCACGAGCGGCCGGACGTCCTTGCCGCTGAAGTCCGGAGAGGTGTCGACGTGGGCGAAGAAGGCGATCGTCGGCGCGTCCGACGCGGTGGCGGGCACCGTCGCCAGCACGTGGCCCTGCGGCGTGAGCACCACATCCAGGGCGCCCAGCGCCTGCAGCTCGCGCGTGAGCTGCCGCAACAGGACGAACTGGCGCGGCGTGGACGGGACGCTGTCGACGCTCTCGTCGCTCTGGGTGTCCACCTGAACATAGCGCAGAAAGCGCGACTCGAGCTCAGGCAGGAATTGCGGCCACATCGTTGGTCTCCTTGCCCGTCGTCAGGTGGTCCGCCCTAGAAGCTGGTCGACGATGTGGGTGAGCAGGCTCTTAGGACCGGCCCCGGCAGCCAGCAGGCAGGCGCGCGCCGCCTCCGTGTGGGCCCGTTCCTCGCGCTCGGCGAATCCGAGGGCGTCGACGCGGTCCAGGAGCGCGATGGCCTGCTCCACGAAGCCGTTGCCGGCAGCCGCCGAGGCGTAGAGCGCGCGAAGCTCGGGCAGACGCTCGAGGCCGTAGAGGACCGGTAAACTCTTCTTGCGCGTGGCGATGTCGGTGGCCGCGGACTTGCCGATCGCCTCTTCCTGACCCCAGATGCCCAGGATGTCGTCGCGGACTTGAAAGGCCAGTCCCAGGTGGCGGGCGAAGTCGGCGTAGAGGCGCACGGTGTCCGGCGCACGGCCCGCGACCAGGGCGCCGAGCTCGGCGCTGAGCGACAGCAAGGCGGCGGTCTTCCCTTCGATCATGGACAGATACTCGGACATGGCCACATCGCTGCGTGCTTCGAAGCGCATATCGGCATATTGGCCCTGCGTCAGGGCCAGGCAGGTCTCATTCAGGCGGCGCATGGCCTGCACGACCGTCGGGGCCGGGACGTCCCGGTCGGCCAGCCGGAGCATGGCCAGCTGGGCCAGGGCGAACATGGCATCGCCGGTGTTGATGGCCTGGGGCACGCCCCACAGCCGCCAGACCGTGGCCAGACCCCGGCGGAGAGGGCTTTGGTCCTGGATGTCGTCATGCACCAGGGTGAAGTTGTGCAGGATCTCGACCGCGGCCGCGGCCGGCACGGCCTGCTCCCATTGCCCACCGGCCGCCTGGCAGCTCAACAGCACCAGCAGCGGCCGGATGCGCTTGCCGCCGGGCCGGTCGATGGGCGCCAGGTCGGC
>JBFGLK010000365.1:0-4406 GCA_041576195.1 Promineifilaceae bacterium (SeqCode) | reverse complement strand
GTGGCCGGTGTTGAAGCCCAGCTCCGCCAGGCCGTGCAGCATCTTGTGCGCGTTGGCCCACAGGCGCTCGACGTGTTCCGGCTCCGTCTCCATGATGTCCAGGGCCACCAGCGCGGCCATGGCGTTGTGTGCCGGCAGGCTGGCGCTGAAGATCAGGGAGCGAGCGTGGTGCTTGATGTAGGCGATGATCTCGGCGTTGCCGGCGACAAAACCGCCGATCGAGGCGAAGGACTTGCTGAACGTGCCCATGACCAGGTCGACCTCGTGCTGCAGGCCGAAGTGGGCGGCCGTCCCCCGGCCCTTGCCCAGCACGCCGATGGAGTGAGCGTCGTCGACGTAGAGGCGGGCGCCATAGCGGCGGCAAAGGGGCACCAGGCGATCCAGCGGGGCGATGTCGCCCTCCATGCTGTAGACGCCGTCCACCACGACGAGCTTGCCGGCCTCGTCCGGGATCTTGCTCAGTACCATCTCAAGATGTCTCATGTCGTTGTGCCGGAAGCGCTTGATCTGGCCCATGCTCAGGCGACAACCGTCGACGATGCTGGCGTGGTTGGCTTTGTCGATGATCACGTAATCTTCCGGGCCGACGAGGCAGGAGATCGCCCCCAGATTGGCCTGCATGCCCGTGCTGAACACCAGGGCCGCCTCCTGGCCGACGAACGCGGCCAGGCGCTCTTCCAGCTCCAGGTGTAGCCGCAGTGTGCCGTTGAGGAAGCGGGAGCCGGTGCAGCTCGTACCATAGTCGTCGACCGCGTCCTTGACCGCCTGGCGCACCCGCGGGTGGGTGGTCAGACCCAGGTAGTTGTTGGAGCCGATCATGATGATGCGCCGGCCATTGACGGTGACCTCAGTCCCCTCCGTCCCGTCGAGGGGGAGGAAATAGGGGTACAGGTTCTTCGCCTGGGTTTCCCGCGCCGTCACCAGTAGGTTTGACGACAGGCACTTCTCGAAGATGTCCATAACGTTCTCCTGACACCACAACCGTGGTGGCATTGTACCGATTGGGGACGGGCGGCAAACCTGCCGGCACGCGTCTCGCTTGTGATAACCCTTTCGCCGCCCGCGCGTCACGATCGATGCGCCGCTCCAGCCCAACATTCACCGGGACGGTCTGTCCTGTGTCGATTGTCGGGAGTGTATTGGAAGTGCGCTACTCGTTCCGGCCGGTGGGCAGGGTCCCAAGCTGCCAGCGTTGGATGGCGTCGCCGGTGCTGCTAAAGGCCAGAGGGGGAAGTTGGTCCGGGTCGAAGAAACCGGCCGCATCGGCGTCGTCGCCGGCGCTGAGCACACCACCGGTGACGTGGCCCTGGTAAAGGATAAAGACCGATGCCCCTCCCTGGGCACGGGGGGGATTGTAGTACACGTCAATCAGATGATCAATTGCTACGTCGAGGCCGCTTTCCTCGCGCACCTCACGGATGGCGGTAGCTCGGGGATCTTCGCCCTGGTCGAGGAAGCCCGCCGGCAGACTCCAGCGGCCTCGCTCCGGCTCCATGGCGCGGCGCACCAGCAAGATGCGGCCGGCATCCAGCACGAGCACGCCCACGCCGACCTTGGGGTCGGTGAAGTAGACGAAGTCGCAGGCGGGGCAGGCCCGGCGGGGGCGGCCGGCCACCGGGCGGGTGACCAGCGGGGTAGCGCAGGAGGGGCAGTAGACGTAGCGGGCCGGTGCGCTGTCGGGCATTAGCTACCGACTCAGGACCGGCGGCGGAAGAGCCAGGCCAGCAGGCCCAGGCCCAGCGCGGCCAGGCCGAGCCCGATCTCAGCGAAGATGAGCGGACTGAGACCGCCCGCCGGCGAGGGTGTGGGGGCCTCTGGCGCGGCGGTGGGCACGACGACGGCCACCGGCGCCACGGCTGTGCTGGTGAGGGCCGGCGCGAGGACGGGCGTCGGCGAGGCCGTCGGGGTGACCTCGACCGGCGCCGCGGAGGGCGCAGGTGGCGGCGTCCCCACCAGCGTCGGGGTGATGACGTCTGGCTCTGTGCCGCCTGCCGGCAGCCCCTGGGCGCCGAATGCGCCGCGCGTGGGTGCGTCGTCGGTGGCCTCGACAGCGCCCGCGGCGACTTCCTGCTCCGGCGCGCCTTCCGCCGGCGCCTCGGCTTCGGCGACCACGGCCGGTGGGGGCGCTGCCGGGGCGGCCGCGTCGGCGGCATCGGCCGGCGTTTCGCGCGCCAGGGAGGGCTCGGCCTCCTCCGCGGCGATGGCCGCGGCCGGCGCTTCGACCTCCAGCTCGACAGCCTCCTCGGCCACGACGCGGGTAGCGGCGGCCGGCTCGGAGGCCGCCAGCGGCGCGAGCGCCGTCTCGCCCGCCGGGCGGGCCAGCCCGCCGCGATAGAAGCCCAGGTCGAAGACCAGCAGCGCGGCCAGCATCACGGTCACGACCACGGTAGCTGCCCGCAGGACCGGGTAGGGCGACCAGGCCGGTGCCTGGCGGCCGGCGCCGACCTGGTCGGGAGAGAGGGTGAAGGAACGGGGGGCGCGACGACGCGGCAATCGGCGCATGGCGGCGCGAATGGCCCGCATCTGACGCAACTGCTCGCGCAGCGCCGGATCCTGGGCCAGCGTCGCCTCGAGCCGGCTGCGGGCGCGCGGCGAGAGCGTCCCGTCGAGGTACTCGCCGAGGCGCTCTTCCATCCGGTCTGGGCCGGGATTCAAGAGGTTGCGCAGGAAGTCGAACATCTCACTCAATCGCGCGCCGATGGCGATCGCGGTCCCGCGTGGGTCGCCCGCGATCGAGAGCCGGTGAGGCCCTAGGCGTCGTCATAGTCAAGACGATATTCTGCCGGCAATAGTTCCGCCACAGCCTGCAAACACTCGCGCAGGCGTCGCCGGGCCCGGCTGAGCCGTGACTTGACCGTGCCTAGCGAAGAGCCCATGATCTCGGCGATGGCCTGGTAGTCATGCCCTTCAACGTCCGATAGCACGGCCACGATGCGTTGCTCGTCGGGCAGCTGGGCCAGGCAGCGCTCGACGGCCGCCACGAGATCGCGGCGCTCCTGCCACGTTTCGGGTCCCGGCTCGTCGCCGGAAAGAAACTCGTGCGCGTCGCCGGTCTCGGTCAGCTCATCAAGCGAGGTCTGCGGCCGGCGTTTGAAGCGCCGCAGCTCGTCGTAGCAGCGGTTGGTGACGATGCGAAGCAGCCAGGACTTGAAGCTACCCCCACGAAAGCGACGCAAGGATTTATAGGCGGCGATGAACGCCTCCTGGGTCATGTCCTCGGCGGCGGCCGGATCGCTCATGATACGATAGGCCACATTGTAGGCCAGGTCCTGATAGGCCACGACCAGGCGATTGAAGGCCGTGAGATCGCCCTTGCGGGCGGCGTGGATCAGCTGCTCCTCGTTCATGAGGGAATGGCGAACAGCTCTCGGCTATCGTGGCCAGGCAAGTCGGCGCGCACGGATGGAGCCCCTTCCTCCCAATAAACAAGCCATGCCGTCCATGCACGGACCGCCTCCAGGTGGCGGCGCCAAGTTCGGCGTCGCCTGTTTGCGGAAGTGGGGCGGGATTGGCCGCGCACTGGTGGCGCTCCCCGGCGCGTTGACAGCAAAATAGCGTTGACCTATACTAAGTTTCGCGCTTTTTCCACTGCCGAAGTGGCGGAACTGGCAGACGCGCACGACTCAAAATCGTGTTCCTTCGGGAGTGTGGGTTCGATTCCCACCTTCGGCATCAAACCGGTGGGATTATATGTCCCGCCGATGGGTCGGGCAACAGAGCAAGGGGTCACTCATCTTGCGGGTGGGTGCCCCTTTTTGGTTGGCAGGGAGATGATGCGCCGCGTCGCACGGACATTGGGTTGGACCGCATTGGGCCTGTTGATCGGCGCCGGTCTGGGCCTCTACCTGGGGTGGGTCGTCTGGCCCGCGGAGTTCAGCGACATCGATCCGGCGCGCATGTCGGAGCCGCAACGGCAGGACTATGCGCGCATGATCGCCACCGCCTATGCCGGCGATCGCGACCTGGCGAGCGCCCGCTGGCGGGTGGCAACGCTGGACGCCGTCGATCCCAATGGCTGGCTGCTGGCCTTCACAGTCGACACCATCCTGGCCGGCGAAGACGAGACCGTGATCCGGCGCCTGGTCGCCCTGGCCAACGACCTGGGACTGCGCTCACCGGCGATGGAGCCATATTTGCCGGGCGCCGGGGCTGGAGGGCCGGCCCCATGACGCCCGGTGAGCACCGGCCCCCCCGGCCGGATGAAGAGCCCCGGGTGGCCGCGCCGAGCCTGGTCCTGATCGGCCTGGTGCTGGGGCTGGCGGGCGCCCTCACCTACGCCTGGATCGTGAACCCCCTGGTGTATACCCAGGCCGGACCGGCCGGGCTCAGCTCCGCGTTCCAGGAAGAGTACGTCCTGCTGGTCAGTCAGAGCTACGCGGTCGACGGCCGCTGGGACGTGACGCTGG
>JBFGLK010000364.1:0-4412 GCA_041576195.1 Promineifilaceae bacterium (SeqCode) | reverse complement strand
CTTTGATCTGGATCTGCTCTTGCCACTGGCAGGCGCGGCCCTCACCATCCCGCAGCCGGCCGCCCGGGCCGGTGCGCTGGGCGTGCTGGCGCTCGGCTGGGCCCTGGCGCGAGGCCCGGGTGGGGGAGACCTGCTGGCGCGGCTCGATCCGGGCCACGCGGAGGGGCACACGCACCACATCTCCGCGGCCATGCGCCTGGTCGGCGATGTGGGCCAGGCGCTGGGTCCGCGCCCGGCGCGCAAGTGGTTCGGCCTCGGCGCCCTGGGGGGCGCCCTGAGCCTGGGCTGGGCCGGGACGCGGCCGGCCGCCGCCGTCGCCGCCGCCACTGCCGGCACGCTGGGTAGCATGCTAGGACTGGTAGGCTTCCGTCGTCCAGAGCGGGCCCTGGCCGACACCGCCCGCGAGGCCGGGCCGAGCCTGGCGCTCGGCGCGGCGCTTGGCCTGCTGGCCCTGCGCGCGAGTCGGGATGGCTGACGCCGATTGGCGGGCCGACTTCTGCCCGGTGCCGGGGGGGGCGTTCGTCTACGGTCCGGAGGTGTGTTACGAGCGGCTGGCGCAATGCCCGCCATTTCGGCCGCGGCAGATCCTGGAGCTACCCGACTTCTGGCTGGGCCGCCGCCCGGTGACCAACCGGGAGTGGCGCCACTTCCTGGACGCTACCGGCCATGGGTGGGTCGGCTCCTGGTACCGCGTGGTGCCTGGCTGGCGGGGCGTCTTCCTGCGCGCGTACGCCCCGACGGAGGCCTACCCGAACGGTCACGACGACTACCCGATCACCGACGTGACCCAGGTCGACGCCTACGCCTATTGCGCCTGGCTGTCGGACCGGCTCGGCGCCCGGGCCACCCTGCCGACCGAGGAACAGTGGGAGAAGGCGGCGCGCGGCCCGGACGGCCGGACCTACCCCTGGGGCGAGGCGGTGCCTCGGCCGGAGATCCAGTGGCAGCGGCGCTTTCCGGTGGGGCCGGAGACGTACCTGTTCAGCCTGGTGGTGCGGCCGCGGCGGGAGTGGGCCCGGGCCGGCTGGTATTGGCGCAACGGCCGCCCGTGGCCGGTGGGCGGCGTTCCCGAGAATGTCTCCCCCTACGGTTGCGTGGACATGGCCGGCAACATCTGGGAGTGGACGAGCAGCCTCTACAACCCGGCGCTGCCCGACTTCCACGTGGTCAAGGGCGGCTCCTGGGGCTACTCCATCCACCACACCCAATGCCGGGTGCGCAGCGCCTGCAGCGTCGCGATCCCTAGCCGGGCGTATCATGCCCAGGGCACCGGATTTCGCGTCGCCCTGAACGAGCCCGTGACCTGACCCCAGCCCGCGCCGGTCTCTACGATACCTCCCCGCTGCCACGATCGTCCATAGGCAGATGTCCTGGATTTCGTCCCCCGCCCCCCGCTTCTCGGTACAAATGCCTATGGCGTCGCCGCCTCGCCCGCGGTATTAAGGATCCGCAGTCCTTCAAAGACTCCGGGTCCTCCCAAAGTCGACCTCCACCGCCAGCATCTCCTGCCCATCCGGCGTGACGTTGATCATCCGCAGCCGCCAACCGTCCGGGCCGTCGGGCGCCAGCTCGGTGCGCCAGCCCCAGTCCGGGCCGGGTGGGGCGGCGTAGCTCCCCCGCACGACGATCGCGCCGGCCTCGTTCGCGGCGCCGGGGCAGATCATGATCCCGTCGCCCATGTGCCAGGTGTCGATCCACACGGCGGTGACGGCGCCCGTCGCCTCCTCGGCGCCGAGCAGCAGGGAGCCCTCCTGCGGCGCGCCGTCGTAGGCCCAGTCATAGTCGACGCGCGCGAAGCGCCCGCCGAGCACCGGGATCACCGTCGCCCGCGAGGCGGACGTGTGGTGCTGATCTGGATAGAGATAGAGATGGTAGGTTCCCTGCCAGCTGCCGGCACGCTCCAGGAGGAAGCTCAGTGAGGCCATCGGTTCACGCTCCTGACTCACCCCGCCCCGCCACGAGACCGTAGAGACGCCCCACCGGGGCGTCATGTCTACACCTTCCTATATCCCCAGCAGGTCGGCCCCTTCCGACACCTTCCCCTTGTGCGTGGTCTGGTTAAACGTCACCATGCGCTGCGTGGCCCAGGCCATCAACGGCTTCAGGGGCGAATGGATCAGGCTCCGCTTCAGGGCGCCTTCCCAGAAGTGCCGGAAGTAACGGCGCCGCCAGCGCCAGCGCAGCAGCGCGTAATACGGCGCCAGCGCCCAGTGACCCTGGGATCGGCCCACGAAGAGGATGTCGTTGATCTCGCTCATCACCTGCGCTTCGGCGTCGTCCATCCAGGGCGTGTTCCCCCGGTTCAGGTCCATGTCGCACCAGCCCTCCTGGTGCTCCGGCGGCACATAGCCCGCCTCGAGCGCCTGCGGCCAGAGCGGCGTGCCGGGGTAGGGCATGTAGACGCACATCGAGCAGCGGATCTTCTCGCTCATGGCCGCCAGGCGCTCGATCAGGTCGAACGTCACCCTGGCCTCCTCCTGCGTCTCGTCGGGGAAGCCGACGATGAACGACAGGTTGGCCTCGATGTGCGGCGCGCCGTGCACCAGGTTGCGCATGCCCCACTCGATCTGGTCGGCGTCCTGGTCCTTTTGAATGCGGTCCAGTACCGCCTGCGAGCCCGACTCGGCGCCGATGTTGACCCACTGGCAGCCGGTCCGGTTCATCCATTGCACGAACTCCGGCTTCAATAGCTGCACCCGCACCTGGCCGCTCCAGGGCATGCCCACTTTTTCGACCAGGCGCTGCATGGGCTTGATCCGACCGAACAGGTAGTCGTCGGCGTAGTCGACGGCGTCGATCTGGTAGTGGGTTTTAAGCCAGGCGATCTGGCTGAGGATGAACTCGTCGGAGTGCTGGCGCCAGGTGCGCTTCATGACCACTTCGTTGTAGCAAAAACCGCAGCGGAAGGGGCAGCCCCGGGAGATGTAGACTGGCATGGCCCGTTGATAGGGCCCGCTGGGGATCAGATACGCCTCGACGTCGGCCAGCAGGTCCCAGCGGGGCTTGAACCGGTCCAGGTCTTCAATGAACGGGCGCTCGCCGACGAACCAGGGCGCGCCGTCTGCCTGCTTGAACGCCAGCCCCTTGACCTTCGACCAGTCCTGGGGGATATGCCCGGCGAGCATCAGGGCGAACTCCTGGATCGTTTCCTCTCCTTCGTTGACGATGACGAAGTCGACGTAGGGCTCCTTGAGCACGTCGAGCGGCATGATCGTGGCGTGTACGCCGCCCCAGACCACGGGAACGCCCAGGGCATGGACCCGCCGCGAGGCCTCGATCGTCGGGCGCAGCTGGGGGCCGGTGATGGTGCTGAAGCCGACGAACAGGGGGCGTTCCGCCTCCACCTGGGCGATGAAATCGTCCATGATCTGGCTGGTGTCGTGGAAGAGGCGGGCGGTGAACCCCACCTGTTCCAGCGCATCGGCCACGTACATGATGCCGAAGGGTGGGTACATGTCGCGGTGGTTGCGGAAGTTGATGAGGAAGATGGGGCGGTCGCTGGCGGGGCCGTCACGCCGGGGCACGGCGTCGGGACGCAGCAGGACGTCGTCGAAGGGGATCATGCCGGCAGCTTGCATGAGCGGCGCTCCTGGAGATGCGGTTAACATGGCAGCACTGACGCTAGCTGTATGGTAGAGGCTTTCGGTCAATTGTCAAACCCGCTCGGGCCCGATTCGGTGGCGTGACGCGCGATGCTGCCCCATGCTCCCCGCAAATGAGCAAAGCTGCCCCCTGATGGCGCGGCCGGCGCCGGCAACGGGGCGACGTTGCCCGATGCGTCGGGTTCGCGCTATGCTTCCGTATGGCCGTGAGCGGAATCCTGCTGGTATTGATCGGGCTGATCGTTCTCGCCGGGATCGGGCTCGTGCTCGTCGGCCTGGCCCGGGAGGGACGAATGCCCCGCGCGGCCCTGATCGTCCTCGCTCTGATCGCGGTTCCGATCCTCTGTTGGCTCGCCTGGCTGGCGATCATGGTCTTGATCGTCGGGCCGGGCATGCGCTAGCGACTCTGGACCGGTGGGAGCCGCGTCCGTCTACCCCCATCACGCCCGCGGAGCAATCCATGCGCATCGTCACCTACAACATCGAATTCGGCGGTCGGGGCCGCGAGGCGGCGATCGAGCGGGTGCTGGCTGGCCTGGAGGCCGACGTCATCGCGCTCACCGAGGCGGACGACCCCGCCGTCGTGGCAGGGCTGGCCGATGCCCTGGGCCTGCACCACGTCTGGGCCGAAGGCAGCGGCGCCCGCCACCTGGCCACCCTGTCCCGCTTTCCCATTCTCGACTGGCAGATACACAACCGGCCGCCGCTCAGCCAGGGGGTGTTGGTGACGAAGCTGGGAGCGGAGAGCGGGGACCGGGGCTCGGGGGAGGTGATCACGGTGTACAACGTGCACTTCCTGCCGTTCTTGTT
>JBFGLK010000363.1:0-4412 GCA_041576195.1 Promineifilaceae bacterium (SeqCode) | reverse complement strand
GGCGTCGACCTGTTCGACTGCGTCCTGCCAACGCGCATCGCCCGCAATGGCGCTGCGCTCGTGCCCGGAGGCCGGCTCAATCTGCGCAACGCCCGCTTCGCGGACGATCCTGCGCCGGTGCTCGCGGGCTGCGATTGCTACACCTGCTCGCGCTTCAGCCGCGCCTACCTGCGCCACCTGGTCAAGGCGAACGAGATCCTGGGTCACATCTTGCTTACCACGCACAACCTGCACCACCTGCTGTCGCTAATGCGGCAGCTGCGCGCCGCCATCCTGAGTGGCAACGTCCACCTGGTCGCTCGCGAACTCCTGGCGCCCTACCCGGATCCGCTGGCCACGGCGACCTGACCCCAGAGTATCAGCCCAAAGGACACCGCTGCCGTATGGATCTGTTTGAAGCCCTCCTCCTGGGCATGATCCAGGGGGCCACCGAATTCCTGCCGATCTCCAGCTCCGGGCACCTCGTCATCGTGCCGGCGCTTCTCGGCTGGAACGAGCCCAGCCTGGAGCTCATCGCCATTGCACACGTCGGCACGCTGCTGGCGGTGCTCGTCTACTTCCGAGAGGACATCTGGGCCATCACGCGGGCGGTCTTGACGGCGCTTGGCGACCGGCGGCCCATGGCCACTCCCGAGGCACGCCTCGGTTGGTACATCCTGGCCGGCACGGTGCCGGCAGCGCTGGCCGGACTGTGGTTCGAGGACGGGCTCGACGCCATCTTCGGGGCGCCCCAGGCCGCCGCCGCGTTTTTGTTGGTCACCGCCGCGCTGTTGCTGCTGGCGGAACGGGCCCTCAACGAACGCCTGACGCTTGCCGACATGGGCTGGGTCGACGACATTCTGATCGGGCTGGCGCAGATGCTCGCCCTGCTGCCCGGTATTTCCCGCAGCGGCAGCACCATCGCGGCGGGCATCGTGCGGGGCCTGGACCGTGCCACTGCCGCCCGCTATAGCTTCCTTCTCGGCATCCCTGCCATCGCCGGCGCCGGCCTCCTCTCCGTCGTCGAGCTGGCCCAGAGCCCGGCCAACGCCGGTCAGGTGCCCGGTCTGCTGGTCAGCTTCGCCGCGGCGGCCGTGGTCGGCTACCTTTGTATCCACTTCCTCCTGGGCTGGCTGAGGCGGCGCCGGCTTCTCCCGTTTGCCGTCTATTGCGTCGCGCTGAGCCTGCTCTACTTCTCGGTCGTGGGATGGCGTTGAAGCGCCTGCCGGCGGCCGCACTCCTGACGGCTCTGCTCGTGGCTTGCCGGCCGGCGACGGCGCCGCCCCCACCTCCGCCCACGCCATCGCCGGCCCCGTCGGCGCCACGGGTGGGGCTGGACGACAGTTTGGCGCCTCTCGGCGAGCTATCGCTTGCGGCCTATCCCGATTCAGACGGCCTGCCCCAGCTGGTGCCCGGCAACGCCGAGGCGCTGTCCAGCGACCTGCGCGCCGGCCTCCTCGATGGGCTACTGCAATACACCGTCCCGGACGCGCCCGAGATATGGTTCACGCCGGTGGCGGTCGACGGACTGGTGGTCTTCGTGCACCCAGACAACTCCGTTCACGAGCTGACGTTGTCACAGGTGCAGGCCATCTATGCCGGCAGGCTCACGAATTGGTCAACGGTCGGCGGCGTGGATCGGCCGATCGCCCTTTTCGGACGGGAGGAGCGTGCCGGGCCGCGCCTGCTGTTTCGTGAACGGGTCATGGCCGAGCAGCGTGTGGCGATCACAGCCCAGATACAGGGAAGCGAGCGGGCCATGAAGGCCGCCGTGGCGGCGGACCCCGGGGCGATCGGCTACGGTATGATGGGCGACGCCGGGCCGAACGTCGCGACCTTGCTACTTGAAGGGGTGGCCGCCAACCCGACGATGACCACCAGCCAGACGTATCCGCTAAGCGCGCCTGTCTACTTCGTCAGTCTCGGTGAACCGACCGGGTTGCTGCGCGCCTGGCTGGCATGGCTGCAAAGCGACGCCGGCCAGGCCGCCCTCGGTGGGCGCTACGGTCGCGTACGATAGAATACACTCAGGTCGGGCATCGAGTTGCCCCTCCCGGCGGCCGGTGGCGGCATGTGCCGGCCGGCTGCTTCCCACACGAACCAGGAGTTACTTGTGAACACCGAGCGCTATATCCAGCTCGATCAAACCTACAGCGCCCATAACTACCTGCCGCTGGACGTCGTTATCGAACGGGCCGACGGCGTCTGGGTCTATGACGTCGACGGTAACAAATACCTCGACTTCCTGGCTGCCTACTCGGCCGTCAACCAGGGGCACGGCCACCCGCGCATTCGCGACGCCGCCATCGCCCAGATGGAACGAGTCACGATCACCTCCCGTGCCTTTCGCAACGACCAGATGGGGCCCTTCTTGCAGGAGCTTTGCACCCTGACCGGCTACGCCAGGGCACTGCCCATGAACACGGGCGCTGAAGCCGTCGAGACTGCCCTCAAGGCCGCCCGTAAGTGGGGCTACCAGGTCAAGGGCGTGCCAGATAATCGAGCCCAGGTCATCGTCTGCCGGGGCAACTTCGCCGGACGCACAATCACGGCGATCAGCTTCTCCACTGAGCCTCAGTATCGCCAGGACTTCGGCCCCTACACGCCGGGCTTTGTTACCGTGCCATACGGCGACGCCGCCGCCCTCGAGGCGGCCATTGTGCCGGAGACGGTTGCCTTTCTGGTGGAACCTGTTCAAGGAGAAGGCGGTGTCATCATGCCGCCTGATGGCTATCTGCGCGAAGCCGCGCGCATCTGCCGGCAGCACAATGTCCTCTTCATGGCCGACGAGATCCAGACCGGTCTGGGCCGCACCGGCGCCCTGTTTGCCTGCCACCACGAGGGCGTCGTGCCCGACGTCATGATCGTGGGCAAGGCGCTTAGCGGGGGCTTCTACCCGGTGTCGGCCGTCCTCACCGGTGAGGAGGTTCTCGGTCTGTTCCGCCCCGGCGACCACGGCAGCACCTTCGGGGGCAATCCGCTCGGTGCCGCCATCGGTCGCGCCGCGCTGCGCGTCCTGGTCGATGAGAACCTGGTCGAGAACTCGCGCGAGCTCGGGGCCTATCTCAAGGGCCGCCTTCAGCGGCTCGAAAGCCCGCACATCAAGGAGGTGCGCGGCCGGGGCCTATTCATCGGCGTGGAGCTCAACACGGCGGCCCGCCGCTTCTGCGAGGCGTTGCTGGACCGTGGCATCCTCTGCAAAGAGACGCATAAGACGGTCATCCGTTTCGCCCCGCCTCTGGTCATCACCCGCGAGGAGATCGACTGGGCCCTGCCGCACATCGAAGCCGTCTTGATGATGGACTGACGGCCCGACGGGAGTGCCATGGCCACCGATACGCCCCCATCTGTCCGCCAACTCGTCTTGTACGAGGTCTACGTCCGCAACCACAGCCTTGCCGGCACCTTCAGCGCCGTCGAGGCCGACCTGCCTCGAATCCGGGCCATGGGGATCGACGTGGTCTGGCTCATGCCCATCCACCCCATCGGCCGCGTGCGGCGCAAGGGCACGCGCGGCAGCCCCTACGCGATAGTTGACTACACGCAGGTCAATCCGGAGTATGGCAGCCGGGCCGATTTCGTCCGCCTCGTCGAGCGGGCCCACGCGCTCGGCCTCAAGGTGATGATCGACGTGGTCTACAATCACACGGCGCCGGATTCGCCCTGGGTGCGTGACCACCCAGACTGGTATCACCGGGACGCGTCAGGGCAGCCGATCACGACGGTGCCGGCGTGGAGTGACATCATCGACCTCAGGCCGGGCGATCCCGCGCTGACGCGTACCCTCATTGACGCCCTGAAGGGCTGGGTGAAGCTCGGCGTCGACGGCTTTCGCTGCGACGTGGCCTCGATCATTCCCGTCGACTTCTGGCGGCAAGCCCGACGCGAGATCGCCGCGCTCAAGCCCGGCGTGATCTGGCTGGCGGAGTCGGTCCACGCCAGCTTCGTCGAGCACCGGCGACGGCACGGCCTGACCGCCTACGGCGACGGGGAGATCCACGCCGCCTTCGACCTGAGCTACGACTACGACATCTGGTCGCTCTGGGAGGCGGCGGTAGACGGCGCGCTCCCCCTCGACCACTACCTGGGCGCCCTGCGCTTGCAGGACGCCATCTACCCGGCGCACACGGTGAAGATGCGGTGCGTCGAGAACCACGATCAACCGCGCATCGCGGCGCGCGTGCCCGACCGGGCGCGCCGCCTGGCATGGACGGCCTTCGCCGCCTTCAACAAGGGCGCCTTCCTGATCTACGCCGGCCAGGAGTCCGAGGCGACGCGCACCCCTTCCCTCTTCGAGTTGGAGCCCATCGCCTGGCGCGACTACGGCCTGCAGCCGTTCTTGACCCGGCTGGCCGGTCTCAAGAAGGATCCCGCGCAGACGCAGGGCCAGTTCACGCTATTGGGCGCTCAGCCGGCCCTGACCGCCTGCTGGC
>JBFGLK010000362.1:0-4414 GCA_041576195.1 Promineifilaceae bacterium (SeqCode) | reverse complement strand
TCTCGGTGAAGAGCGTGAAGGGGGCGCTCTCGCCGCCCGGACCGCGCAGCTGCCAGGTGCTGCGATGGCGGCCCGCCTGGCCCGGCGCCACCAGAGGCAGGGCGACGACGCCGGCCTCGCCGGGGCGCAGGGCCGGGAGTGGGATCGCCGCCGGCCCGCCCATCTGCACGTCGCCGGCGAAGACCAGGCGGTGGTCCGGCCCCCAGGCCACGCTCCCCGTGTTGCGCACCTGCCAGCGCTTCTCGAAGGGCTGTGCCGGCAAGAGGATCGTGCCGTCCGGCACCGTCTCGTCGGCCAGGACGCTCTGCTCCTCGAAGTCGGGACGGGCGCCGCCCAGGCGGAAGAACGGTCGCGGATCGATCACGTCGTCGACGACGTAGTCCTTCAACCCATGCCCAAGGTGTTGCAGGGTGAGGTGCAGGTGGGGGCCCGTCGAATTGCCCGTGCTGCCGGCGATGCCCAGGACGTCGCCGGTGTTCAGGTAGTCGTCCACAGCCACCAGCACCTGCGCAAGGTGGCCGTACCAGGTCACGTAGACCGTGTCGTCATGCCAGCCATGGACCACGCGGACGTAATGACCGTAGCCGGTAGCGCTGAAACCAATGCGGTCCACGAAGCCGCGCTGCGCTACGCGGACTGCCGAGATGGCGCCGGTGGGGGTGAAGACGGCCAGGTCGATGCCTTCGTGCAAGCCGTTGGCGTAGTCGCGCGGCGCATTGAAGGGATCGTTGACGTGAAAGGGGACCTCGAGCGGGTTCTCGAGCCAGAAGGCGGGGCGATTGACGATTGACATGGGGCCACTCCTCGGGCGGGCGGACTGCCGGCAGGGCACGCGGTCCACCTCATTGTAGATCAGATCGGGGGGCGCCTTCAATGCGCCCCTGCGCGCCGCATGGCCTTCCTCGCTGCTATACTTGTTCCCGGGCACTCGACGCCCTTCGACGCCACATCGCCAGTTAAGGAGACGTGATGAACACCCTGATTCTACGCAACAGCGCCCGCCAGGCCGCCACCGGTAACACATGGACCATCGAGGTCATTGGGGAAGGTCCGGACAAGGACGCCCTGCAGGAGGCGATACGGGCGCTGGAGCATCACCCGGCCCGGGCCTCGCGCCGCTCGATCATCGACATGTTGAGCCTCATCGAGCGCTTTAACTACCGGATCCGGCATGTGGAGCACCGGGATCCCGAGAATGGGCTGGAGACGTGGACCTTCGTCTTGCAGGGCTGACGCCACCCTGGGACCGGCGCGTGCCGGCAGGCGAGCGCTCCAGCGAGGCGGCGCAGAATCGGGCCGCGCGACCTGTCCACGCCGCCCGATCGTGCTAAAATACGAAGTGAGCGTCGGCATGAACCGCGGGCGCCTAACGCGGGCCTGTCAGGCTGCACCCAGACAACACGAATCCTAGCCATCAATGCACGAAGCAGAGAGGACGAACAACCAGCGAATCCTTTTGGTGGACGATCATGAGGTCGTCCGCCTGGGCATTCGCAGTCTGATCGAACGCCACACCGGGTTCACCGTGGTCGCCGAGGCCTCCGCCGCGGATGAGGCCGTGGAGCGCGCCCTCGAGTTCCGCCCGGACATCGTCCTCATGGACATTCGCATCGTCGGCGGAAGCGGCATCGAAGCCTGCCAGGCGATCACAGCGGCGCTGCCGGACACCAAGGTGATCATGCTCACCTCCTATGCTGAGGACGAGATGTTGTTCGCCGCGATTCGCGCTGGCGCTTCCGGCTATGTCTTGAAACAGGTCGGCGGCAACGCCCTCATTCGGGCGGTGGAGTCGGTCGCTCGGGGAGAGGCGGCCCTGGATCCTTCCCTGACGCAACGGGTCTTCACGGAGATCCGCCAGGCCATCCAGAACGAAGAGCGAGCCGCGTTCGCCGATCTGACGCCGCAGGAGATGAAGATGCTGGCCCTCATCGCCGAGGGCCACACGAACCGCGGCATCGCCGAGGCCATGTTCCTCAGCGAGGGCACGGTGCGCAACTACGTGAGCAGCATTTTCTCCAAACTGGGGGTCTCCAATCGGGCGGAGGCGGCCGCGTACGCCGTGCAGCACCATCTGGGGGATTACCTGGATGCGTGATGCGGCGGCCTTATAACCCCATTCTGCCACCCCGGAAATGAGTGAGAGCAAGCAGGTCACCAGAGAGGCGCTGGCCGCGCTGAGTGATGCCGCCCTGGCCATCACCGCGGAGCTCTCGCTGGACCGGGTGCTACAGCGCATCGTGGACTCGGCGCGGACGCTGATCGGGGCCGAATACGCGGCGTTGGGCGTGGCCAATGCGGAGGGTGGCCTGGAGGAGTTCGTGCACAGCGGCATGTCCGCCGAGGCGGCGGCGCGCATGGAGCGCCTGCCGCAAGGGCACGGCCTGTTGGGGGCCATCATTCGTGAGAAGCGCCCGATCCGCATACCCGATATCGGTAAGGATGTCCGCTCCGTCGGCTTCCCGCCCAACCATCCGGTTATGACCAGCTTCTTGGGCGTGCCGATCACGGCGGGCGACAAGGCGCTGGGCAATCTATACCTGACGAACAAGCTCGGGGTGCCGGCCTTCAGTCCGGCCGATCAGGAGCTGGCCCTGATGCTGGCTACGCACGCCGCGGTCGCCATCCAGAACGCGCGGCTCTACGAGCAGGTGGGGCGCCTGGCCATCGTCGAGGAGCGCTCGCGCATTGGCATGGACCTGCACGACGGCGTGATCCAGTCGATCTATGCCGTCGGCCTGACGCTTGAGTCGGCGCGCCTGACGCTCCCAGAGGGCAGCGACGAGACGATCGCCCTGATTGACAGCGCCATCCTGGGCTTGAACGACGCCATCCGCGACATCCGGAACTTCATCCTGGATCTGCGGCCGCGCCGCTTTGAGGGGGATCTGGAGCAGGGGCTGGCCCGGCTGGGACGCGAGTTCCAGGCGAACACGATGGTGCTGGTCGAGCTAGAAGTGCCGGCACGGGACGTGGCCGCGCTCCCGCCGGCGGTGGCCCGCGCCGTTTTCCTCACCGCCCAGGAGGCCCTGGCCAACGTCGCCCGCCACGCCCGGGCTCAACAAGTGAAGCTCCAGGTCGTCTGGGAGCCGGATCGGGTCGTGCTCGTCGTCGAGGATGATGGGCGGGGCTTCGACGTTCGCGGCCGGCTCACCGCCACCGGTCATGGCCTGTCAAACATGCGCGCCAGGGCCGAGGAGCGCGGCGGGGCGTTTAGCATCGTGTCCGCGCCGGGCAAGGGGACGCGCGTCGAGCTCTCGTTGCCGACGCACTGACGGCCGGGGGGTGCGCCGCCCGCCCCGGTGGCGAGGGGGCGCCCCGGTTCAGCCCGAGGGTTCTGGCTCCTCCGGGTTGAGCAGCTCCCGCTGCAAGAGGCGCATCGGCCGGCCGCGCCAGGGGGTGCCCAGCCAGGGGAGCAGGAAGAAGTCCAGGCCGATGTAGCCGGCCACCTTCCAGGCCATGATCAGGCCGATGGCGATGAGGAACAAGATCGGGTCCAGGCTGGTCGACCCGGCCATGAGGAAGTTCAACGTCACAAAGGCGCCGGCGAAGGCGGCGATGCCGGTGAAGAGACCCAGCACGATGGCGATCCCCAGGACGAGCTCCCCGTAGGTGACCAGGCGGGCAAACCAGGGCCACGCGTCGGCGTCGTAGAGGGCGCGGACGATGGCCTGATACCAGGCGGCCGTGCCGGGATCGACCAATAGCTGCTCCCAGAACGCCCGCAAGGCCAGGCCGGTACGGGACCAGGCCGGGTCCTGGATTTGGAGCCAAGCGGACTGGATCCATTGCCAGCCGAGATAGAGCCGCAACACGAGCCAGAAGATGGCGCTGCGCGGATCGTTCAACAGCGTTTGGACGAATGGGGGATCTTGCAGGATTTCGCCCTTGAAGGTCACCAGGTTGCTCATACCATGCCTCGTCTTCTCGCCGATTGGGGCATCCGGTTGCCGCCGCCTTTGGCGGGCGCGGGGCAGCGCGTCAACAGGCCGCCGCGGGGGCGGCATCTGATCGCCTTTCAGTGTACGGGATGCGCTGCCGGCATGACCAGTGGGAATGTCATGCTTTGCCGATGACTTTCTTCGCCATTCCGAGGCACCGGTTGACCCGTATGACGACTGTCATGGGCATCGCGTGACATTCAGTACTGGAGCGATTGCGACCGCCAACCTAGAATGCGGGCATAAGCTGGAACTGTCGAATGGATGTGCTCCCTTTAGCCAACAGCGTGCCCGAAGTGCCCTTGAGCAGCGACTTTCACCGCAAGCGCATACAGCTGGTCATCATCGATGAGCATCCCGCGGTGCGCCAGGCGCTGGTGGTCCGGCTCGAGTCCGCTCCCGGCGTGGAGGTGGTGTCGGTCGACACCTCGTTGCAGGAGGCGCTGCCCCGGATCCGCCAGCTGAGGCCAGAGGTG
>JBFGLK010000361.1:0-4415 GCA_041576195.1 Promineifilaceae bacterium (SeqCode) | reverse complement strand
GTCAATGACTGCCCGAATTGGAACCTTTGTGCTAGAATAGGGGATTGGCTTTTGCCGACTGAACTGGACTGTGCGAGGCATCATGTCGCTGGACAAAATCATCGTGCGCGGCGCGCGCGAGCACAACCTGCGGAACATCGACGTGGAGATCCCCCGCGACCAGCTGGTGGTCCTGACCGGTATCAGCGGCTCGGGCAAGTCGTCGCTGGCGTTTGACACGATCTTCGCGGAGGGGCAGCGACGTTATGTCGAGTCGTTGTCGGCCTATGCCCGGCAGTTCCTGGGGCAGATGCAGAAGCCGGACGTCGATCAGATTGATGGCCTGAGCCCGGCGGTCTCGATTGATCAGAAGGGGGTCAGCCATAACCCGCGCTCCACGGTGGGCACAGTGACGGAGATCTACGACTACCTGCGCCTGCTCTTTGCCCGCGTCGGCACGCCCCACTGCCCGGTCTGCGGCCGGCCAGTGATGCCGCAGTCGGCCGAGCAGATCGTGGAGCGGGTGCAGAAGATGCCGGCAGGCACCCGTATCCAGGTGCTCGCCCCGCTGATCAAGGACCGCAAAGGCCACCACCAGTCCGTCTTCGAAGACGTGCGCAAGGCCGGCTACGTGCGCGTCCGCGTTGACGGCGAGGTGCGCCAGGTCGACGAGGAGATCGAGCTCGACCGCTACAAGAACCACACCATCGAGGCGGTGGTCGACCGCCTGGTCATCCGCTATGGCCCGCAAGACGAGAGCGAGGACGCCCAGGCGGCCCGCTCTCGCCTGACCGACTCGATCGAGACGGCGCTGCGCCTGGGCGACGGCGTCGTCATCGTCAACGACGTCACCAGCGAGGGCACGCCGGTCGACCACTTCTTTTCCGAGCATCTCTCGTGCGCGTTCGACGGCACGAGCATCCCCGAGATCGAACCACGCACCTTCAGCTTCAACAGCCCGCACGGCGCCTGTCCCGAGTGCCAGGGCCTGGGCACGAGCAAGGCCATCGACCCGGACCTGGTGATGCCGAACAAAGACCTGGCGCTGCGGGATGGCGCCGTCGTGGCCTGGCCGACCGACGACAAGAAGGGCTACTATTGGCAGCTGCTGAAAGCCACCGCGGACCACTTCGACATCCCGGTCGACGTGCCAGTTCGCCGGCTTAGCGAGGCGCAGCGCTACGTGATCCTTTATGGCAGCGGCAGGGAGTCGATCACCGTCTATTATCAGAACCGCGAGGGTGATCGCCGCGAGTATCGTACCGAGTTCGAAGGCATCATCCCCAACCTGAACCGGCGCTACCAGGAGTCGACCTCCGATTACGTCCGCGAGAAGCTGGAAGGGTTCATGGTCAACCGACCGTGCGAGACTTGCGGGGGCACGCGGTTACAGCCGGTGGCTCGCGGCGTCGAGATCGACGGCACGACCGTCGCCGACGTCACGACCTGGCCGGTTGTCGACACACTCGCCTGGGTGCGCGGCCTGCAGGACGACGCCCGCACCCCGCTGGTGGGGCGGCAGCGCATGATCGCCGCCTCGATCTTGAAGGAGGTTGGTGAGCGGCTCCAGTTCCTGATCGACGTGGGCCTCGACTACCTCACACTCCATCGCACGGCCGGCACCCTCAGTGGCGGAGAGTCCCAGCGCATCCGCCTGGCCACGCAGATCGGCAGCCGCCTGATGGGCGTGCTCTACGTCCTGGACGAGCCGAGCATCGGCCTCCATCAGCGGGACAATGCCCGGCTTATTCGCACGCTCAAGGGCATGCGGGATCTGGGCAACACCGTGCTGGTGGTAGAGCATGATGAGGACACGATGCGACAGGCCGACTGGATCATCGACCTGGGTCCTGGGGCGGGGGTGCATGGCGGCATGATTGTGGCCGAGGGCCCGCCGGAGGTGGTGGCGGCCAACGGCGCCTCGATCACGGGAGACTACCTGTCAGGCCGGCGGCAGATCCAGACGCCGGCGCGGCGCCGTGCCGGCACCGGCGAGCAGCTGGTGGTGCGCGGCGCGCGGGAGAACAATCTCAAGGGCGAGGACATCCGTATTCCGCTGGGCCAGTTTGTGTGCATCACCGGGGTCAGCGGCAGCGGTAAAAGCTCGTTTCTGGTCGAGATCCTGAGTAAGCGCCTGCACCAGCATTTCTATGGCTCTCGCGACCTGCCGGGCCGCCATGAGGGCATCGACGGCCTGGAGCACCTCGACAAGGTCATCGAGATCGATCAAAGCCCGATCGGGCGCACGCCCCGCTCCAACCCGGCCACCTACACCAACGTCTTCAACCCCATCCGTGACCTCTTTGCCAGCATGCCCGAGAGCAAGATTCGCGGCTACCGGCCGGGGCGTTTCAGCTTCAACGTCAAGGGCGGGCGCTGCGAGGCCTGCCAGGGCCAGGGCCAGAACCGCATCGAGATGCAGTTCCTGCCCGACATCTACG
Source organism: Promineifilaceae bacterium (SeqCode) (assembly GCA_041576195.1). Taxonomy (GTDB): domain Bacteria; phylum Chloroflexota; class Anaerolineae; order Promineifilales; family Promineifilaceae; genus JAGVTM01. Next base: position 1,995 of record JBFGLK010000361.1, on the reverse strand, counting down.
TGCCGTGCGACATTTGCAAGGGCGGCCGCTACAACGCGGAGACGCTGCAGGTGCGCTTCCGCGACCTCAACATCGCCCAGGTGCTGGACCTGACCATCGAGGAGGCGCTCGAGTTCTTCGCCAACATCCCGCCGATCCGCCGCAAGCTCAAGACGCTGGTGGACGTCGGCCTGGGGTACATCCACCTCGGTCAGCCGGCCCCCACGCTAAGCGGCGGCGAGGCACAGCGCGTGAAGCTGAGTCGGGAGCTGTCGAAGATCGCCACGGGGCGCACCATCTACATTCTCGACGAGCCCTCTGTTGGGCTGCACTCCCATGACGTGGCCCGGCTAATCCAGGCGCTCAACCGGCTGGTGGACAAGGGGAACACCGTCGTGATCATCGAGCACAACCTGGACATCATCAAGGTGGCCGACTACCTGATCGATCTGGGACCCGAGGGGGGCGACCGGGGGGGGCGGATAGTGGCCCAGGGCACGCCGGAGGCCGTGGCGTTGAGCGCTGGCTCCTACACGGGCGAGTTCCTCAAGCGCCACCTGGCGTTGCAGGAGACGTAGGGGGCGACGAGGGGCGGATCACGCCCGGCGCAGCCGGTCGATCCAGTGGCGCAGGGTCTTTCGCAGGAGCAACGGGCGCAGTTGCTTCCACTGACCGGGCGTATCGAAGGCCGGGTCTTCCGTGTGGGCCGGGCTGAACGTCTGGCGGACGAACTCCTGGGTCAGGTTGCGGATGGGCACGCGGCCCTCGGGCACCGCGTCGGTCAGCAGGTTGGCGCGCTCGTAGGGGGTGTGGGCCGGGCGGACCGGGATGCCCAGGTGGCGGCTCCAGCCGCCCAGGCGCCCGTAGCTGCGCCGGACGTCCGCCTCCACGCGGGCGTTGAGCTGGCCGGCGGCGAAGGCCAGGGCGGCAGCGATGCCGACGATGACCAGGGCGATGCCGGCACGCAGCAGCACCGCCGGGTCCAGCCCCGTCCCGAGTGGTTCCGACGCACCCTCGGATTCCGAGACGATCGGCTGCCCGGCCGGGTCCAGGTTATCCAGCAGGGCATCCTCGCCCAGCAGGCTCTCCCGATCCAGCGGGTTGGGCTGATTTTCCGGCGAGTCAAACGCATCCCCGCCGCCGCCGGGCGTCTCCGGCCGTTCTACCACCGGGATGCTGGCCGTCGGCTCGAACTGGATCCAGCCATATGCCGGGAAGTAGACCTCGACCCAGGTGTGGGCGTTGCTGGCGCGCACGCGATAGGACGAGGAGGCTTCGTCCCACTCACCTTGCGCATAGCCGCCGAGGACGCGGCTGGGGATGCCCTGGCTGCGCAACATCACGGCCATCGCCGAGGCGTAGTAGTTGCAGTAGCCCTGACGGCTGACGAACAGCAGGTGATGGACCGGCTCGACGCTTTGGGGCGGTGCCGGCACCTGGTCGTTGTACACGACGTTGCGCCGCAGCCAGTCGCGCACGGCGATCGCCTTGTCAAACGGATTATCGTAGGCCGCGGTCAGCTCCGTGGCCAGATCGAGTGTCTCTTCCGAAATCGTGCCCGGCAGCTGCAGGTAGTTGTCCGTGATGACGGCCGGGTAGTTGGTCGATGCGGCCCGCAAAGCGGTCGCGTCAGCCACGCTATTGGAGGAGACGACGTCGTAGGCGTCCCCCGGTCGCAAGATGTAGCGGGACAGGGTGGAATAGACGAGTTCGTGACCGGTCTCGTCAATCTCGCGATTGATCAGCATCTGCCGGCTGCTGCCGATCACTTCCGGCGCGCCGTAGATGACGCCAGAGCTTGAGCGGTAGTTGATCACCGTCTGGGTGACCGTTTGCCGGGCCAGCAGAACCGGCACGTCGAGGAAGCCGTCCTCCGGAAAATGGATGGCCTCTTCCCCGCGGGCCGGGCGCCAACCGTCCTCATAGGTGTCGAAGACCTGGGCCTGCCAGTAGACGTAGGGCAGCTTCTCCGCCACGTAGATGTCCATCACCAGTTCGTCGCCCACCGTGCGCGGC
>JBFGLK010000360.1:0-4416 GCA_041576195.1 Promineifilaceae bacterium (SeqCode) | reverse complement strand
CGTTGCGGAGGCTGCTGGAAGAGCTGATTCCCCGACCGTAGGCGGCGGCGCTAGCGCTCGCTTTCAAGAATGTGACGGGCGATGACCAGGCGCTGGATTTCGCTCGTGCCCTCCCCGATCGTCATTAGCCGCGTGTCCCGATACATGCGCTCCACCGGGAACTCGCTGCTGTAGCCGTAGCCTCCATGCACCTGGATGGCGTTGCGACAGACGCGCTCGCTCACTTCAGTGGCGAACAGCTTTGCCATGGCGGCCGCCTGCGAATACGGCTGACCTTGACTCTTGAGCCATGCCGCCCAATAGACCATGAGCCGGGCCGCCTGGAGCTCCGTGGCCGCATCCGCGAGCATCCACTGAATCGCCTGGTACTCGGCAATGGGCCGCCCAAAGGCCTCCCGCTCGCGCGCGTAACGCACCGCTTCCTCGAAGGCCGCCTGGCCGAGGCCCACGGCCAGCGCGCCAATGCCGATCCGCCCGCCGTCGAGCACCGTCAACGTCTGCTGGAGTCCGCGCCCTTCGTCGCCAAGCAGGTTCTCTGCCGGCACGCGCACCTCGTCAAACGTCACCGCATGCGTCGGCGACCCTTTCAGGCCCATCTTCTTTTCGGCCGGGCCCAGCGTCACACCCGGCGTGTCCAGCGGTACGATCAGATGGCTCAGGCTGCGGCTGCCGCCCGCGCGGTCGGTGCGGCAGAGCACGATGGCCACGTCGGCGACCGAGGCATTGGTCATCCACATCTTGGCGCCGTCGATGATCCAGGAGTCCCCTTCCCGGACGGCCGCCGTGCGGACGCCACCCTGAAGGTCGGACCCGGCGCCCGGCTCTGTCAGTGCCAGGCATCCCAAGCGTCCTTGACCGGTTGCCAGCGGCGGCAGCCAGCGCGCCTTCTGCTCGTCCGTACCAAAGCGCACGATGGGTGCCAGGGCCAGGCCGTTGTGGGCAGAAACGGCCAGCGCCGTTGAGCCACAACCCCACCCCAGCTCTTCGACAGCAATGGCCGCGCTGAGGCCGTCCAAGGCTGCCCCACCATACTCCTCCGGCACCTCCAGCCCCAAGAGGCCGAGCGGTCCCATCAGACGGACCGCCTCCCAGTTGAACTCTCCGGTCTCGTCGACGTGCCGAGCCCGTGGGCGGACCTCGTTGGCCACGAAGTCGTGGACCAGACGGCGGAATTGCTGTTGCTCTTCAGTCAGCTCGAATTGCATGTGACCTCCACGATGGAACCACCGCGCCCAGCGCCCTCCACTCGGTGCCGCCCCAATCCCCGGCTTCGCCTAGTGTAACGGATCGCGGGCGGTCGGGCGAAAGCGACAAAAAAAGGATCCCGACCGTGACTGGCCAGGATCCCGAATTGACGGAATCTCCGTAGCGTTGCCTCCCGACGTCAGTCCGGCGTAAACGGCATCAACGCGAGGTGACGGGCGCGCTTGACGGCCTTCGCCACCTGGCGCTGCTGACGTGCGGATATCCGATTGCGCCGGCGTGGTAGGATCTGAGCGTACTCAGAGACGTAGTCGCGAAGCTGTCCTGGCTGCTTGTAATCGTAGCGCGTGTTCGCCATTTCGTCGGCGCGCACGATCAGGTACCGGATCACGTCGTCGCTGTAAAACAGCTTGCGCTCCAGCTCCTGTACCATGGACGGCTCCAGGCGACATTCATAGAACACGTAGTGGCCGTGCCCGTGATCGGCGATCTCATAAGCCAGTTGCCGACTGCCCCAGTCGTTGATGGTAGGAGCAGCTTCCTCTCCCTCGCCGACCGTGACCCACTCGGCCACTTGTTTGACCAATGCCTGGCGACCGCTTTCATCCAGGTCCGGTTGAATGATGATGACCAACTCGTAATCGCGCACCGTGACTTGTCCTCCTTTCCTTGGCTGAACTACGGTGAGTCTTTGCCCCTGGTCGTAGCCGGGAGCGGAAAGAAATCGGGCGCCCGCCGGGGCGCCAGGAGCGAAGTATAGCAAGGAATGAGAGGGAAGCAAGAAATGCTGGCCGTTTGCGGGCGGGTGGCTACACTGCAAATGACGCAGTGCGCCACATCGGGCGCAGCGACGCTAGCCGGCGTCGACCTGAGACAAGGAAGCGAGCAACGATGGCAAATCAGGTCTCTTTGGACTCCCCTGCACCGGACTTCGCGCTGAGCGACGCTTCCGGTGTCCCCTTTCGCCTCTCCGAGCTGGTGGCGCAGAAGCACGTCATCCTGGTGTTCAATCGCGGCTTCACCTGACCATTCTGCCGCGCGCACATGGCGCAGTTGCGCCAGGACTATGACCGATTCCGTGAAGCGGGAGCCGAGATAGTGGTCGTCGGGCCAGAAGACGCTGGTGCATTTGCCTCTTATTGGGAAGAGAATGACCTGCCCTTTGTGGGCCTGCCAGACCCCAGGCATAGCGTCTTGAAGCAGTATGGGCAGGAGGTGCGCCTGTTCAAGTTCGGACGCATGCCGGCACAGGTGGTGGTGGCCCGCGGGGGCACCGTCCGCTATGTCCACTACGGCAAGTCCATGGCCGACATTCCGGACAATGAAGAGCTGCTGGGAGTGCTGGAGACGCTGAAGCCCGTAGGCGTCTGAGGCTCGGCGCGCGGAGCATTCCTGCGTCTGACCTCGCCTGGAGATGGGATCACATGCCCCTCGGAACTGGTCGCCCCGGTCCGCAGTTTAGGATCCGTCGCCTGGGGGAGTTTCGGCGTCAGGGACAGGTGCTGTGGCGGATCGGCTGCCAGCCACCGGCATCCCCACTCGAGCCGCCCGGCGGGAGGCTGGCCAGTCCCTCATTGGTGAACAGGACCTGCAGCAGAGTACCAAAGCCAGTCTCAGCCAGCGCCGGCATCTCCGCCGCGATATCGATGCGCATTTCGACGACCCAGGCGCTGCCGGCCCCGGCGCTCACGGCGGCGTTCCAATTGCCGCTCGTGTAATCGCTGTCCCACTCCTGTCCATCTAAGTTGCTGCCGACCCCGGCGCGAATCGTCGTCGTGCCATCGCGCGCTACCTGAAAGAAGCGATCGGTCGTATCTGGATCGCCCCCGTTCGCCGTTGTATCGACGTAGAGGCGCACTGAGTCCGCCGCATCCTGGCTGCCGTCGGCAATCACGAACGCCAGGAAGAGTTCTGCGCCGCGCTTCACGCCGTAGATGTCGACCGCGCGCTCCAGACGATCGGGCAGCGTGAAGCGGAAGAGGGCGGGCGTGGTCCACTCGCCGATGCCGAAGACGCCGTCCACATTCGGCGGCGTGGAGACGCAGGCCAGGTCAGGTGCCGGCAGCAGCGTCGCTGTCGGGCTGGGTGAGGGCGTGAAGGTCGGCGAGGGGGTGGCCGAAGGCGAAGGCGTCGGCGTCGCGCTGGGACTGGGCGCAGGGGTCGGGGTGGCCGTGCGGGCCGGCGTTGCGGTCCGGGTCGCCGCCAACGTTCCGGTGGCGGTCGCGGCCCCGGTCGGGGAGACAGACGCCGTCGCACTGGCGGTCGCGCCGGGCGATGGCGACACGATAGGGGTGGCGCCAACCGGCGTGGACAACGGATCGGTACCCTGGTCAATCTCGACCCCATCGCGCACGCCGTCGCCGTCGGTGTCCGGGTTGCGCGGGTTGGTTCCGTAGCGCAAGACCTCGTCGCCGTCGCTCAGCAGGTCGCCGTCCGTGTCTGTGCGCAGCGGATCGCTGCCATACTCCAACACTTCCTGGCCGTCGGTCAGGCCGTCGCCATCGGTGTCCGGGCGGTTGGGATCAGTCCGGGCGATCGCCTCCTGCGGCCCGCTCAGGCCGTCCCCGTCGGCGTCACCCAGGGCGACACCGGATCCGTGCGCGAGATGCCGGTTCTGGAGCAAGAGCTCTTCCGGCACGGCGTTCACGAAGTCGATGCCCGTGTTCGCGGACGGCATGTTCGTGAAGCCAACTCCACGTCCCCGGCGCGATCCGATATCACGCCAGCGGTACCCCCCCTCGTCGTGCCACGCGGGGATGCTCGTGTCGGCACAGGCCGCGCCGAGGGCGAACAGGAGCACCGAGAGCGCCGGGAATCGGTGCATGATCCGGTGCCAACGCGCAACGCGGCTCGGTAGGGGGGCGCGCACCGTTGGGTGTGAGACGGGGTTGATTGGCCCTTACCGGTGAGACCCGGCGGCGGCGTGGCTTCCGGGGAAATCGAGCCGCGTCAACTGAACCGGTCGCGGGGTAGGGTCGTCTTCGCGAATGTGAAAGACGGTGTTCAGCGCCACTGACCCGTAGGTTATCGTCTCCGACGTCGCTGGCCAGGTGATGGCCAGCTCCAGGATGGCGGTCGCGTCTCCGAGCCCAATCTCTTGCTGAAAACTCGACGCCCCGAAGCTTCCCCCACTGGTGACGGTCGAGTAGATGGTCCGCGGTCCTCGGGGGGTAGCCACGGTGACCTTCACCTTAGCACCGATGGCCGCTCGAT
>JBFGLK010000359.1:0-4421 GCA_041576195.1 Promineifilaceae bacterium (SeqCode) | reverse complement strand
TGGACACCGTACTCGGGCGAAGCGAAGCGGGCCAGGCCCGGCGTGGCGGTAGGCGCCACGGCCGGGCCACGGGTAACGCCGGGTGCCGGCAGCGTCGCCGGGACCGACGCCGTGGCCGCGACGGTCGCCGTTGGGGTCGGGACGGTCGTCGCCGGCCCCGACCCGCAGGCCGCCAGAAAGACCGCCAGCAGCAACCAGCCCGCTCTCATCTCGCCTCTAGGGCCGCTTTTCCATGTTCGCCACAGCCCCAAAGGCCGGCCGCGGCGCGCCGAAGATGTCCACGATGCTGTATGGCACCGGGTCGTCAGTCGGTCCGTTGCCCTTGTTGCCAAAGTCGAAGTTGAAGAGGAAGGCAAGCCAGACATCGCCCGAATCGTACATCTGCGTGAACGCCTGCACGATGTAGTCTGCCTGCTCCTCCAACGTGTTGTCGTTGACGAACTCAAACCCCTGCGGATAGGCGTCGTACCCCTCGCTGCTGCCCCAGCCGAACTCGGTCACGCACAGCTTCATGTCGGGGTCGATGGCCTGCACCCGCTCGGCGTAGCCGTCGAGCGTCGTCTTGAAGCTCCAAAGGTGGTACGGGTTGTCAAACGGGCCGCGGAAGGTGGCCGTCTGCGCCTCCGGATGCGCGCTGGCGGCGTCGAAGGGCACGTCGGGCGGGATGTTGTAGCCGTTGTGGTGGGCGCCAACGCAGTCGGCGACGTCGAGCATGCCGGCAGCCAGCAGGCCGTCCATGTAATCGAAGTCGTCGGCCCAGCGCACCCAGTCGCCCGGCCCCGTCGGCGACAGGGCGCCGCTGATCACGATGACGTTCGGATCTTGCGCCTTGATCGCCTGGTAGGCCCGGGCCAGAAAGTCGACATAATCCGCAGGGCTGAGCCCGTTGGGCGTCGTCCACTCGCGGTCCAGGTTCTGCTCGTTCCACACCTCGATCGCCGCGATCCGGCCCTGATAGCGCTCGACCAGCGCGCCGACGAAATTGGCGTAGAGGTTGAAGTCGTCTGGCGGGCCCTCGGTATTGCCGGCGCTGCGCGTCCAGGCCGGGGCGCCGACGACGCTGAACATCAAGTTGAGCCCCTCTTCGTGGGCGTCGGCTACGATGCCATCGTAGTGGAACCAGTCCACCTGGTCCGGCGTCGGCTGCACCAGCGGCCATTCGAACTGCACCTTAACCCACTGCAGGTTTAGCTGGTCGGCGATGACGTGCATGGTCACCTTCGGATCGCCTACCGTGGCGTGGGACTGGATGCCATAGCCGAAGCGATCGGCCGGCCAGGGGATGATCGGCCCGGCGGCCTCCGGGGGCGCCTCGGCCGGCGTCTCCGGAGTCTGTTCGGAGACGGCGGGTGCCGGCAGGCCCTCAGGCGCCTGCGCGGTCACGCCGGCCTCGGCGGTGCCCTCGACGTTGACCAACGGCGGCGGCAACGTGGCCGCGGCGCCTTCCGGGGCGGCCTGGGTCGCTGCCGGATCGCCAGCCGGGGCCGCCGGCTCATCCGCCGGATCCGCCCCGCAGGCGGCCAGCAACATCAAAAGACCCAGGAGCAAGGCAATAGCAGGCAAACGGTAAGACACGCGTTCTGGCAATCTCATAGGAATCCTTGCATAGAAAGGCCGGCGGCCCCGGCGCAAGCGGATCGCGCCCAGGGCCGCCGGCAGCATAAGGCCAGGCGATGCCTAGCGGGAGCCGACGATGCGCGCCAGAAGATCGCAGGAGGGGCAACTGCCGTCCGGCCGGATCATGGCATAGCCGGCCTGCGGGTCGTCGGCATAGTAGGTGAAGTCCACGTTGAAGACGATGACCATGCGCACCTTGCCGCTGTTGGCGGCCAGGCTCACGGCCTCGGCGAGCCACTGGGCATGCTGAGCGACGGTTGTGTTGCCGGCCCAGCTGAAGCGTGGGGGCACGCCGCCGAAGTCCGCCCCAGACAGATAGCCCAGCTCGGTGAAGCACACCGGCCGGGAGCCGCCGAAGGCGTTGTAGTAAAGGTTCATCGTCGGCTGGAAGTACCAGCTGTAGTGTGTGCCGCCCGCCGGGTGGCCCGATGACGCCGCCGGGGACGTGGCCCCGGCGTTGTAATGCACGCCGACGCAGTCCATGTAGTTGGCGGCGCCGGCAGCGGCCATGCCGGCCAGATAGGCGTTGTCGTCACAGCCGTTGGTACCGCAACCGCCGCCGAAGAAGCCGGTCGGGGCCGGCGCGCCGCTGATCACCATCACGTTCGGGTTGGCCGACTTGATGGCGTTGTACGCCGGCGCCAGCATGTTGGTCACGTAGGAGGCCGGGTCGATCGCGCCGGCAGGCCACTCGAAGTCGATGTTTTGCTCGTTCCACACTTCGATGGCGTCCGGGCCCAGCGCCGCCACGCCCCGCAGGAACTCCACATAGCCGTTGAAGTCGATGCTGCTGGGATAGGTGTTGGCCCCAGGGATGCTCAAGAGGACCTTGAAACCATTCGCGTGACCACTATCGATGCGGCCCTTCACCGCATTCGGGCTGTCGCCTGGGCCCCACTTGTGCTGGAACTTGATCCAGCGCATGCCGCTATAGAGCATCTGCGCCGGACTGGCCAGCGAGTGGGTCTGGCCGCCAAGCTCGAAGCTGCCGCCTGGCGCCGGGGCGATTACCGGGGCCGGACCGGGGGCCGCGCCGCCGCCACCACTTGGGGCCGAGGCCACCGGCGGCGGGTCCGCAGCGACCACCACAAGCGACGTCGGGTCGCCGTCGACGTCGAGCAACTGGGCGAAGATCCACCCTTCCTTACCGTCGGGGAGCTGCACCTGGAGCCAGTCCGCCCCCTGGTTACGCCCGGTGACGGTCACCGTCGTGTCTGGATCCGCCCCGGCGATGACCGGGTAGGCCACACCTGGGCCGCTGCGCACGTTGGCGGCGATGTTGACCCGGGCGAGCAGCGTGTCCGTCGGTCCGGTCTCCGCCGGTTCGACCACTTCCGGCGCGGCCACCTCTGGCTCGGGCTCTTCGGCCACCGGTTCCGCGGCGGTCACCGCCAGCGAACCGAGCGAGTTGATCGCCTCGCCCTGAGCGAAGTCGGCCTGGATGGTGAACGTCCCCGGCTCGGCCGGCGTCTGCCAGCTGTAGGTCAGGGCGTCCCCATTGCTATTAGCCAGCACGCCGCCTTCATCGTTTAGCACGGACCAGACGATGGCCGCGCCTTGCGGCACCGGGGCCTCGGTTTGGCCCAGGTAGCTGGTGATCGCGGCCAGGTTGCCCGCGCCGACGAGCGGATCGCCGCTCTGATGGACGGCGATGCCGGCCACATGGTACTTCTGGCCGAAGCGCAGGCGGTGGTTGACAGCCGCCTCGTTATTGAGCCACACGGTGTGCGGGGAGTCGTTAGCCTCGTACTGATAGCGGTAGGCCACGCCGTCGCCGTCCCATTCAAGCGGGCTGGCGGTGCCCGAAAGGGCGACCTCGATCGTATCGCCTGGCAACACCTCTTCCCCACCTTGGACAAAGCTCAGCTCGCCAAAGTTGAGCAGGGCCATGTCGCTCGAGACGGCGCGGTAGGCATCGCCGACGGCCTCGATGGCGCTGCCGCTGACGAGCAGCACGACCTTGCGCCGGTCGATCTGGCGCGTGGCCATGGCGACGAGCTGGTCGGCCAGGCCACCGTCGGCATAGGCGGCCGGGTTGAGCGGTAGCTCCAGGAAGACGCGGTCGGCCAGGCGACCGAGCGCCATGTAATCCTGGCCGCCGGTGTCCCAGGCGCCGTTGCTCAGCTGGGCCGGGGTGCCCAGCGTGATGGCGAGGTGGGCGCCTTCCGTGTCGAGCAGACCGGCGAGGCTGCCGGCAAACTGCGTGAAGGCGGCCCGTTGCGCGGCGGGGACGCCCTGATAGTCGAGATGGATGCCGGCATAGCCACCGTCGACCACCCGGCGCTTTAAGGCCTCTATGTGCGTCCCGGTCAACGTCGGATCGCTCAGCATCCGGGTCAGGCCGTCGGCGTCGACGATGGCGCCCCGGTTCGTGACGTGCAGCCATTGCTCGTAGCCGCCGTCCGGCACCGCGGCGGCCTCGCCGCTCACGTTCTCGTCGCTATCCAGGCGCACCCCGGCGGCGCTGGCTGCCCCTAGCAGCGACAACAACTCCGGGACGATTGCCTGCTCCGGCTCGACGACGACGGCCACCGTGGGCGCCTCCACCGGGCCAACCTGCAGCAGGGCCAGGGCGCGTGGCAACGGGCCCTGGGCCGTCACGAGCCGGGCGTTGGCCACGTCGTGCTCGCTGGGATAATGAACCCACCGGCTCCCGTCCCATCCGTAGACGTCGAGGGTCTCCATGGCGGCCGTGCCGACGGGCACCACCATGGCGGCGGTGCCCGTGGCCACCGGATCGACGTCCCCGGACAGGGCGTAGACGGCGCCGGCGAGCGCTGTGCCAGTGGGCAGCCCATCGCGGG
>JBFGLK010000358.1:0-4434 GCA_041576195.1 Promineifilaceae bacterium (SeqCode) | reverse complement strand
GTCTGGCCCGTCTCGGTGATCTCGGCCGTGTTGGAGTTCGTGCCCTCGTCGCCGTCGCAGGTGAACTCCACGTCGTACTTGAAGGTGCACGGATCGGTATCAATATCACAGGACCCTAAAGGGTCAACCACGTTCGTGTCCGTGACGTTGATCTCCGGGTAACCAACGATTGTCGTTGGGTCGCCGAAGGCGTAGTCGGCCGTGGCTTCCGCGCCGTCGACGTTGCCGTTCAGACTGGTGACGGTGGCGACATTGGTGCCATCGTCGCCGGCGAGGAGGCCGGCCGTGTAGGTGCAGGTCTCCTCGTCAGCCCCCCCGGGGGCGCCGTCGTTGGCCGCCAGGGCGTAGTCATCGCATGTCACGGTTGCCGGGACGCCATCGACGACGTCGCTGACGCTGAAGGTCACCGCGAAGGGAGTCGGGTTCTTGACCGTGATGGAGCCGGAGACGGCGAAGTCAGAGTCAGTGACCGTCTGGTCGACGCTGACCTGGTAGCCATGCGACGTGGCCGCGTCGCCGATGAATTTATCGTAGGTCGCGTCGAAGTCCTTCGTGATGTCCCAGGTGTAGGTGCGGGTGTACGAGGTCTCGGCCGTCTTTTCGGCCGTCAGCTCGTAGTCGTAGCAGAACTCGACATGACTGATGGCCTTGTTGGCAGGCGCCAGGAGGCCGCTAGCGCCAAAGGCCTCGGGAGAGTAGACGTAGGCATTCGCGTCCTGAGCCTTGACGATCACCGCGTCGATACCGAGCGTGGCCGACCAGTCGAACTGAACGCCATCACCGCCGCTCAGCAAGACGTTGAAGATCGATACTGAGTTGTTCGGGTCCGCCGGAGAACTTCCCGTAAGCACCCAGCCGCCGCCATTGGTTAGCGTGTGGCTAAGGTCACCGGTGGGGTTGCCATCGTACTTGAAGCCAAACAGCGGTCCCAGATCCAGAAGGTTGTCGTCTGGACCTTCTAGCACGGTACTATTGTAGAGATTCCCGCAGTTAGGGTTGCCATCAACCAGGTAGAGGCCCGGCGTGACGGCCGCGGCCCTTTGCAGGCTGTAGCCAAACGCCCCTAACGCCACAATGAGCGCGAGGGCGATGAGAGTCAACTTACGTCGGTTGGTCATGGAAGTGTCCCTCCAGGGAGTGTGGGGTCGGCGCACCCGCTCTGGGGAACGGGGCGGCTTAAAAGGCAGCTTGACGGCATGGGTTTCAAATGGATCGGGAACGCCTCCTTTGTGGTGGTCGGCGCCGGCGACAGGGCCACGCCGCTGACCGACGCCCCCATGCCACGGGGCGTGCAGCCACGCGAACTCATGGCAATATGGCACGCGCGACGCGCAAGTTGACACTACTTATATCGGTTTTCCGGCAGCACTTCTCGTCTCGTGGACCAGCCATCTGGCGCAGCATTCCTCTCCCCAGGAAAATGCGCATACGTCACGATAACATAGTACCAGAGGGTTATCAAACCAACCGTAAAAGGTTATAAAGACCGTATTAAGAGAAGCCCGGATGGGGCCGCCCCCCTGATCGCGCGCAACATCCAGGCTCAGGAAACGTCGGGGAATCTCTCGAAGCGATAGCCCACGCCATATTCGGTGAGGATGTAGCGGGGATGGCGCGGATCGGGCTCCAGCTTGCGCCGGAGGCTGGCGATGTAAACGCGGACGTACGCCGCGTTTTCCTCATAGCCATCGCCCCACACGCGGCTCAAAATGCGGCCCTTGGGTACGACGAAGCCGGCGTTTTCCACAAGACAGGCGAGCAGCTTCTGCTCCGTGGCGCTCAGCCGGACCGGCTCCCCGCCCGCGAGAACGCGATGGCGCGCCAGATCGATAGAGAGATAATCGTCTTCATAGGCGACGTGCTGCGGGCTGTCCGGCTCGCGCCCGGCCTGGCGCAGCGCCGCTCGCACTCGCTCACGCAACACGTCAACGCTAAAAGGCTTCCGAATGAAATCGGTCGCCCCATAGCTGAGGCCACGGATCTCGTCTTCCTCGGTGACGAGGGCAGTCAGCACGATGATCGGGGTGACGGTAAGATCGTGGACGCGCCGTATCACCTCCCAGCCGTCGATGTCAGGCAGCATGACATCGAGGATGATGAGGTCGGGGCGCTGGCTGTAGACGGCGCGCAGAGCTTCCCGCCCGTTTGCTGCCTCGATGACTTCCGCTCCGAGGGGGGCGAACGCGCGATTCACGATCAGACAGATGTCCGGATTATCGTCGACGACGAGGAGGCGAACGCCGCGCATAAATCTCTACGGGGTGGAGTCCGATGAAAGCGGGAAGAACCGTCAGCGAACGTCGGTCATTGGTGGCGACCCAGCGGTGGCTGCCGGTGCCGGGACCCTGTCCTTGCCCGGTCTCCTCCCGTTATCTTTGGCCTGTGGGGTGATCCTAAGCGTAGTATAGAGAATGCCACTGGGCCTGTCCAGTGTAGCGGGGCGGGACGCATGATCGCCCCGCGGCCGACCAGTCCGGCCTGCGCACTGGGGCCCGCGTTCCGTGCCTGGCCGCGGCGTCAGCGCTATACTTCGCTCGTTCTGCCGTCGTTATCGCGGACCCCCTTCGCGAGGCCCACCAACAGGAGAGATAGCCATGTCATCGTCTCGATTTGCGCGCGCCGGCATGATGCTGGCGCTGGTGCTTGCCGGCATCTGGTTGCTCGGTCGGGCCGAAGGGCCGGCCCCGGAGAGCCTGGCCCGCCAGGCGGCCGTGAGCGCGCTGGCGCCCGCCGGCGCCTTGGCGCCGGTTGCCGTCGACCGGGAGCGGACCGCGGCGCCGGCCGATCCGGGCGCGGTGAGCCCGGTCGTCGTCGATCTGCGCCAGATCCCAGCCGGGGTCTACGACCCAAACAACCAGCTCGACCGCTGGCGCCGCGGCGAGCTCGATCTGGCAGAGGCGGACGGGATCCGCCCTGCCGGGGTACTGGAGACGATGCGCCAGGCCTCGCTGGCGCTGGCGCCCAACCCGCGGATCCAGACGGCCTCCAGCGGCCCCAGCCTGAACGCGCCGGCCGCCGGGGTCAGCTTCGATAGCCTGGACTACACCGAGTGCTGCGGCGGCGGGGGCAATGTCCCTCCCGACCCGGAGCTGGCGGTGGGGCCGAATCACGTCATCGCTGTGGTGAACGTGGCCTTCGAGATCTACGACAAGAACGGCAATTCGCTGGTCGGGCCGACCACGTTCGCCAGCTTCATGGCGGCCAACCCCAGCTGCACCGGCGTCTTCGACCCGAACGCGCTGTACGACGAGTCCGCCGACCGCTACATCCTGGGCATCGACGCGGATGGGACGCATTACTGCCTGGCCGTGTCGCAGACCGGCGATCCCACTGGCTCGTGGAACCTCTACGCCTTCTCCACCGTTAGCGGCCGCCGGGACTTCTTCGACTATCCGCACGCCGGGGTGGGCCGGGACGCCATCTACATGGGCGCCAACATCTTCCGGGGCAACTTCTTCAAGGAGGGCCGGGTCTGGGCCTTCGACAAGGCAGCCATGTACACGGGCGCCACGGCGGCCAGCGTGAGCGTGGGGCTGGGCAGCAGCCACGACACGCCGCAGCCGCTCAATCTGCACGGCTGGAACCAGGGCACCTGGCCGACGGCAGGGCCGCACTATGTTTTCGCCGAGACCAATTATGATGGCTCGACGCACACCGTCTTCTCCTGGAGCAACCCGTTCGGCGCCAACACGTTCGGGGCGGTGGGCACCGTGAACCTGAACGCGGCCACGGGTGTGACGGCGGGCATGCCGGTGAACACGCCGCAGCTCGGCGGGCAGACGATCCAGGCCAACGACTTCCGCCCGCAGGACTTTGAGTACCGCAACGGCTATGCCTGGACCTCCTCGACGATCGCCTGTAACCCCGGGGGCGGCACCGTGAACTGCGTCCGCTGGGCGCAGATCAACCCGGCGACGGCCAGCGTGGTCGACGCCGGGGTCTATAGCAGCGGCGGTGCGTATCGGATCTTCGCCGATCTGGCCGTGGACGCCTGCGACAACATGGCCGTGGGCTACACCAAGTCGAGCGCGAGCATCTACCCGGCCATCTGGGTGAGCGGGCGGCTGAGCGGTGACCCTGCCGGCACGCTCCAGGCCGAGACGCAGCTCAAGGCTGGCGAGATCGCCTACACCTCGTTCGAGACGAGCGCGCCGCGCCGCTGGGGCGACTACACGGAGATGACCATCGCGCCCGACGGGGCGACCTTCTGGTATCTGGGCGAGTACAGCAAGAACACGGGCACCAGCAACGGCCGCTGGGGCACCTACATCGGCTCGTTCAGCTACGCCTGCGATCCGGGCGAGCCGCCGCCCCCGCCGCCGCCTCCGCCGCCGGGCGAGACCGTGCACGTCGGCGACCTGGACGGGAGCGGGGCGCCCGCGCCGCGCGGCCGCTGGGAGGCGACCGTGAGCGTGCTGGTGCACAGCGGCAGCG
>JBFGLK010000357.1:0-4434 GCA_041576195.1 Promineifilaceae bacterium (SeqCode) | reverse complement strand
CCGCCCGCGCCTTCACCGTCGGGTCGGACGTCTTCCTCGGCAGCGAGGGCTCCGCCGGCGACACACGTCTCATGGCCCACGAGCTCACCCACGTGGCCCAACAAGGCGCCGCTCCGGCCGGCCCGGCCGCCGGCCCCGGGGTGGCCGCCGCCGTGGCCGCGCCGGCGATCCAGCGCGACATCTTCGACGACGCCGGTGCCGCCCTGGGCTCCGCCTGGGAGGCCACCGGCGGGGCGGCCATCGAGGCCGGTGCCGAGTTCGTCGAGGATGTGGGCCAGTCCATCGTCGACTTCGCCTGGACCGTCCTCGATGAGTACGCGCCCGACCTGGCCGACCTGCTGCGCGAGGTGCTGGCCCAGGGCGGTATCGTCGACTACCTCAAGTCGCTCCTGAGCGGCGCTCTCGACGCGCTCTTCGAGGGCGTCGGCGATGACAGCGGCGTGCTCGCCGGCTTCCTCCAGACCTTCACCACCCTGTTGGGCGCAGCCACCGAAATCCTGGGCCCGCTGGCCGCCGGCGACTGCCAGCCGCTCTTCGACGCCGTCGGGCGCCTGCAGGAGGCCATCACCCAGATGGCTGGCGAGGCCTGGGACGCCATCGTCGAGTTCTTCACGCCGGTGGGCGAGTTCTTTTCCGACCTTTGGACCCGCTTCGGCGCCCCCGTCGTCGACTGGATCACGGAGGTCGCCGGCGACATCTGGCAGGGCATCCAGGACATCGCGGCCGACATCTGGGACTGGACCGCGCCCATCCGCGACGCCTTCGCCCGGGCCTGGCAGTGGGTCAAGGACCAGCTGGGCATCGGCGCCAGCGAGGATAGCGAGGGCGGCCTCATCCAGTGGGTGCAGGACAAGGCGGCCGCGGCCTGGGACGCGATCATGGAGGTGCTCGAGCCGATCATCGCCCCCATCCGTGAGGTGGCCGACCAGATCGCGGCCGTGCTGCCGCTTGACGCCATCCTCAACTTGCGCGAGACGATCCAGGGATGGCTGCAAAACGCCAGCTCCATGGTCGACTCGATGGAGCAGCCCGAGGGCGTCACCGCGCAGCAGACGAGCCTGCGTGACGAGATCCTGCCGGCCGTGCTGGAGACCGTCGAGAGCGTGCGCGAGAGCCTCGTCGGGGCCGGGAGCTGGATCGCCTCGGTCATCGGCGCGCTGGTGGAGCGCGTGGCCGGCTTCATG
This sequence comes from Promineifilaceae bacterium (SeqCode), assembly GCA_041576195.1. Taxonomy (GTDB): domain Bacteria; phylum Chloroflexota; class Anaerolineae; order Promineifilales; family Promineifilaceae; genus JAGVTM01. Next base: position 3,250 of record JBFGLK010000357.1, on the reverse strand, counting down.
GAGACGCTGCGCGGCAACAGCCTGATCGGCCACGTGGCCAACATGCTCCAATGGGTGGCCGACGGCGTGGCCAGCCTGGGTGCCTGGGCGCAGGAGACCGTGGTCGGCCTCATTTCGGCTGTGGGCGACGGCCTCGTCTACCTGGCGAGCTTCATCCGCCCGATCCTCGACGTCTTGCAGCAGCTCGTCGACGTGGTCAGCGACGTCATGGGCAACCTGGCCAACCTGGTCACCGGCGTTGTTTTCCAGATCATCCCCGAGTGCATCGTCACCCCGATCAAGAACTTCATCCTGGAGCACATCCTCAGCCACATCCCCCTGTTCGACCAGCTGCGCCAGCTGCCCGACATCTGGGGTCGGGTGGCCGAGACGGCCATGACCATCCTGCGGCAGATCTTCGTCGACGGCAACCTGTTCGCCGCTGCCTGGACCTTCTTTAGCGCCTTGCTCAACCTGGTCGGCATCCCGCCGCAGCTGGTGACCAACATCCTGCGCCACGCCATCAACGCCTTCAGCGACATCCTGGCCGACCCGGTGGCCTTCATTCTCAACCTGCTCAGCGCCGTCAAGGAGGGGTTCGTCCGCTTCTTCGGCAACATCGCCAGCCATCTGCTCAACGGCGTCGTCGGCTGGCTGACCGGGCAGCTCAGCGAGGCCGGCATCACCCCGCCGACCGAGTTTTCGTTGTCGGGCATCCTGGGCTTTGTTTTCCAGGTGTTGGGCGTCACCGTGGACAACATCTTCGAGCGGTTGGCGCGGCACCCGCGCATCGGGCCGGAGCGGGCGGCCCAGTTGCGGCGGGCGCTGGACATCGCCCAGACCGTCTGGGGCTGGATCGTCACGCTGGTGACCGAGGGGCCTGCCGGCATCTGGCGCCAGCTCATGGAGCAGCTGAGCAACCTGTGGACGATGGTGCTCACCAGCGTCATTGGCTGGATCACGAACAGCATCATCACCACGGCCACGACGCGCCTAGTGAGCATGCTCGACCCGACCGGCATCATGGCCGTCGTCAACAGCCTGATCGCCCTTTACCGGGCTATCGAGTCGTTTATGCAGTATTTGCGCGAGATGCTGGAGATCGTGGAGAGCGTGCTGGCGGGCATTGCCGGCATCGCCCGGGGCGCGATCGACCAGGCCGCGGGCTTCCTTGAAGGCTCGCTGGCCCGGGCGCTGCCTATCGCCATCGGCTTCCTGGCCAACCAGGTCGGCCTGGGCGGGCTGGGTCGGCGGGTGGGCGAGATGATCGAGGGGGTGCGCGAGCGGGTCAACGGGGCGATCGACTGGCTGATCGACCGGGCCGTGCGCGGCGGCGAGGCGATCCTGAACGCCCTGGGCCTGGGCCGGCGTGACGAGGCGGCGCCCGAGGCCGCGCCCGAGGCCGCGCCGCCCGCCGGCGCGTACGACGGCGAGCTGGGCAAAGTCGTCAGCTACACCGCCGCCGGGGAGCAGCATCGCCTGTGGATCGTGCGCCAGGGCAACGCCGCCGTGGTCATGGTCGCCAGCGAGCAGCGCACTGTGGAGCAGGCGCTCAACCTCTACGATCAGATGGCAGCCCAGCTGGCCGACGAGGAGCGGCGGGCGACCGTCCAGGGACTGATCAGCCAGGCGCGCACCCTGCACGGCACGCTCGACAGCGAGGCCGACGGGCTGGCCGCCCAGACGCAGCAGCCGAACCCCAACCCGGAGAGCGTGGCCACCGCCGACAACGCCGTGGAGACGGCCGAGGATCGGCTGGCCGCGCTCATGCGCCAGATCCAGGAGGCGCTGGGCATCACCCAGTCCGGCGCCGCCACCGCCGGCCCCGCCGCCGCCGTCGCCGCGCTTTATCGTCGGCTGACCGGGCAGCAACTGAACACGATCGCCGAGCTGCGGGCGGCCATGGTCGAGATTCACAACGCCCACCGCGAGGGGGGGGTGACCGGCATGACCGTGAACGTGCCCGATCCGGCGACGATGGCCGTCAACGTCGTGGTCAACGGCGAGGAGCCGGCGCGGCTGACGGTGCCCTGGGCCGAGATGTTCGCCGACGTCAGCGCCAGCGTGCGCGACACCTTCCGCAGCCAGCCGCGCAACGAGACGAACGCGGCCATGTCGGTGAACGGGCGGCTCTTCGGCGAAGTGGCTGCGAGCAACAGCGCCGGGCACGCGGAGGAAAATCTGCTGTCGCGCTATTGGGAGGAGGCGCTGGCGGTGGCCCGGGAGCGGGCGGGCCAGGGGCAAGACACGACGATCGGGGTGGCGATCAACCGGGCGCCGTGCCACAACGTGTGCACGCCGCTGCTGACGCGTGCCGGCATGCAGGTGAGCGGCGACCCGCTGCTGGCCCGGCACGTGCACCTGGTCCTGGCCCCAACCGGGGTTTACGAACCGACGGAACGGCTGAGCCAGGAGGCGATCGACGCGCAGGAAGCGGATATCCGGGAGCGAGCGGCCCTGGTCAACCGTAGCGCCAACGCCATGATTCGGGAGGAGCTGGCCCGGGTGCGCTTCACCGACGACACGACGCGGGCCAGCGACCTGGGGACGCTGTCCGGCGCCGGCTGGGACATACGCCAGCTCCTGGCCCGGGCGCCGAGCCAGACGACCACGGCCAGCGACATCCTGGGGGAGGCGTCGTATCGGCTGGCGGTGGAGGCCGGGCGGATCGTCGTGTAAGCAGGACTGCCAGTCCTTGATACCCCGCCCCACGGGCGCGCGCCATAGGCATTTGTCCCGTTTTTGGGGTGCCCGGCAGGCTCACAGAAACCGGGGCGTCTCCCGCCGGTAGGCGCGATAGGGCTCCCCGTACTGCTCCTCCAGCCAAACCTCCTCCGCCAGCGGCGCCAGCACGAAGACCAGGATGAGCAGGGCGTGCGTCACCCACAGGTAGCGCGAGTCGGCGACAAAACTGAGGCCCAGAAACAGGAGCGTGTCGCCCAGGTATTGTGGGTTGCGCGTGAACCGATAGGGTCCGGCCCGGACGAAGCCCTGGCGGAGGCCGGACGTGTTGCCGGCCCCGAGGGTGGCAACCCCCCAACCCACGCCCAACGCGCCGACGACGACCAGGGGCACGCCCAGGGCGAAGCGGAGCGAGCCCCGCAACAGGCCCGTATTCCAGTCGAGCACGATCAGGGCGGCGTTGCCCACGAAGGCCACGGCGAAGCAGACCCAGGTCGCGGCATATTGCCAGGAGCGCCGGCCTGGCGGGGGCCAGAGCCGCCGCCTCGGCCGGGCGATCGACCAGCACGTGCCGGCAAGCAGCACGATG